>DATEJV010000164.1:0-2608 GCA_035277745.1 Gammaproteobacteria bacterium
AGATCTGCGGCCAGATTGGCGCACATGGCCGGGATGTGGGGCGCCATTTTCGGCGACTGCGCGATGATGGTGGCATCCACTTGCACCGGCTTCAGCCCGCGCTCTGCCAGAAGTTCCAATACCTGTGCCAGCAGCTTGCGACTGTCAGCGCCCTTGTGGCGTGCGTCAGTGTCGGGGAAATGCCGGCCGATGTCGCCGAGTGCCGCCGCACCCAGCAGCGCATTGCACAATGCGTGCAGCAGCACGTCGCCGTCGGAATGCGCCTTGATGCCGTGTGTATGCGGAATGTGCACGCCGCCCAGAACAAATTCAGCCCCAGGTCCGAAGGCATGCACATCAAAGCCCTGTCCGATTCTCATGTACGTGCTCCCAGGATGGCCTCCGCCAGCGCAACGTCCGACGGCCGCGTAATCTTGATGTTATCGCTGCGCCCCTCGACCACGCGCACCTGCCCGGGATGCGCGGTTTCCATGGCCGCGGCTTCGTCGGTTGGCACCCGGCCGGAATCCAGCGCAGTTTGCAATGCGGTCCGCAACAGACCGTAGCGGAACATCTGCGGAGTGAATGCGCGCCACAGCTTCTGCCGGTCGGGCGTTGCCTGAATGACGCCGTCTGCGCTGACCTGCTTCACGGTATCGGCAAGCGGCGCTGCCAGAATTCCGCCCACGGCATCCCGTTCGAGCATACGCATGAGCTTGTCCAGATCTTCGGCATGCAGGCACGGACGCACCGCGTCGTGCACCAGCACCCAGTCGTCTGCATGCAACTCGTCGCGCAGACTGTGCAGGGCATTGAGCACTGAGTGCGCGCGTTGCGCACCGCCCGGTGCCAGCTTCACCGGCTTGCTCCAGGCGCGCGCCAGGTAGCGTCGGGCGCAAACATCACCGTCGGCCACGGCCACGGTAACTGCCGCAATGCGCGCGTGTGCAATCAGGCACTCCAGCGTGTGCTCGATGACCGTGCGTCCGGCCAGCGGCAGATACTGCTTGGGAACTTCCCCGCCCATGCGCGTCCCGCGGCCCGCGGCGGGAACGACGGCCCAGAATCTCGGCCCGGACGACATGCGCTCAATGCGTGGCCGCAGCCGGCGGCGGTATACGCACGATTTGGTAAAAGGTTTCGCCTTTCTTGATCATGCCGAGATCGCTGCGCGCCTGTTCCTCGACCGCCGCCTGGCCCTGCTTGAGGTCGCGCACCTGCGCCGCCAGTTCCTGGTTGCGCTTGGCCAGCTCGACGTTCTGGGACTGCTGCGCCGCGACCTGCTGCTGCAGCTTGGTGGCATCGTGGATATTGCCGGTGCCGAACCAGAGCTGATACTGCAGCAGCAACAGCAGCAATATGAGAATCAACGGCAACAGGAATTTGAGCTGCAAGCCGCCTGGTTTCATGGGTGCCGGACCACCGCTTCGGCAAACGCCGCGGCCCCATGATAACGCGCCCGGCGCCCGAGCGATTCCTGGATCCTCAGCAACTGATTGTACTTGGCGAGACGCTCCGAGCGCGACAGCGAGCCGGTCTTGATCTGGGTGGCGCGGCTGCCGACCGCCAGATCCGCGATGCTGCTGTCCGCGGTCTCGCCCGAACGGTGCGAGATGACCGCCGTGTAGCCGGCCTCCACGGCCATGTTGATGGCCGCCAGGGTTTCCGTGAGCGTGCCGATCTGATTGAGCTTGATGAGGATCGAATTGGCCACGCCTTCCTGGATGCCGCGCTGAAGGATTTGAGTGTTGGTGACAAAGATATCGTCACCCACGAGTTGCACGCGCGCGCCGAGTTTCCGGGTCAGAAGTTTCCAGCCTTCCCAGTCATTCTCCGCCATGCCGTCCTCGACGCTGATGATGGGATAGCGCTCCACCAGCCGCGCCAGATAATCGCAGAATTCAGCGGAATTGTAGCGCCGCTGTTCGGAATCGAGCTGATAGCGACCCTCCCGGTAGAACTCGCTGCTCGCCGCATCCACGCCCAGGTAAATGTCCTTGCCCGCCACGTAGCCGGCGCGGCCGATGGCCTCCATGATGACTTCGAGCGCCGCTTCGTTCGACGGCAGATCCGGCGCGAAGCCGCCCTCGTCACCCACCGCGGTAGACAGACCGCGCGCGTGCAGCACTACCTTGAGCGCGTGAAACACTTCGGCGGCATAGCGCAGCGCCTCGGCAAAGTTCGGCGCACCCACCGGCAGAATCATGAATTCCTGCAGGTCCACGTTGTTGTCGGCATGTGCCCCGCCGTTGATGACGTTCATCTGCGGCACCGGCAGGGTCACGGCGCGCGCGCTGCCCAGCCGGCGGTACAGCGGCATCTCGTGTTCGCGCGCCGCGGCGCGCGCCGCCGCCAGCGACACGCCGAGAATCGCGTTGGCACCGAGGCGCGATTTGTTCTCGGTGCCGTCGAGATCGATCAAGGCGCGATCCAGTTTGTCCTGATTCTCGACCGCCAGGCCGCGCACGCAGCGCTGGATTTCACCTTGAACATTGGCCACGGCTTTGAGCACGCCCTTGCCGCCATAGCGTTTTGGATCGCCATCGCGTAACTCCACCGCTTCGCGCGAACCGGTGGAGGCGCCCGAGGGTACGGCCGCGCGCCCCACGATGCCGGAATCCAGGATCAC
>DATEJV010000165.1:0-3094 GCA_035277745.1 Gammaproteobacteria bacterium
TCGATGGCCGCCTGCACCGCATCGAGACTCGTGCCGCCCTTCTTGAGCACGCCATAACCGGTATCCAGCGCCTTGCGCAGCATGAAGCGGTATTCGGCCTCGAGCGCCGGCGTCATGTCCTTGGGACTGATGGTACCGGCGCCGCCGTGAATGACGATGGCGATGGGGTGGTTGTTTGCGGCAGCTGCGTTCGCAGCCTGTACCGCTGGCACGCACGTCATCGCCAGCAAAACCAGACTCAGGCTCAGGATGCGCATGGCGGGATCCTATTGTTCCGGAAAGAGCAACATCCTATATCAGGACAGCGGGGTTCCGCCCCCGCGCGACGGGTCCCTTTTCTTTGCTTGTCCAAAGAAAAGGGACGAAAAGAAAGGACGCCCCTGGAGGCCGCCGCTGGCGGCGGGTACCTGCGCGCTTCCCTCGTTCGGGGCTTCGCAGACGGCACATCCGTGTGCCGCTGCGAAGGCTCGCCATCCTGGCTTCGCCCCGTGTCGAAGCGACATGGGCCTGATCCTCACTCGGTCCAGTGCTCGGCGGCCTCCAAGGGGCTGGGAAGACAACCAAGAACACTCACCTGCGATATGAGAGTATCTTGAGGTCCCCGTGGATTCCGCCGAGCGCACAGCGCCCGCGGGGGAAAGCCTGCGCAGCAGGTTGGGGCGAGGGAGCGCCCCGACCGCGTGACCGGCACAGGGGCCCGAGGCATTGCTTCGGGCGGGTGCACATGGATGTGCACCCTGGACTTCGGGCGAAGCCGGATGCGAAGCCTGAGGTGCCGTGAGCGCGGCCCCGAGGACGCGAGCCGCAAGGGTACGCGGCTGAAACCGAATGGTTCGCCCATTCGGTTTCAGCCATGCGCGGAATCCCCGGGGCGTGTTTCTTTGGTGACTTTCTTTGCACGAGCAAAGAAAGTCACCCGGTTGCGGGACGGAATCCCGCTATCTTGATAAGGGTTACGGCCGAAGGACGCGCAAGAACTGGATTCCGCCTCCCCGCTGTCGTAGGGACAAGCTCCGCTGGAATGACAGCCGCCGCGGCGCAGCCGCATAAATCACTCTCCCGCTATCATCATCTCGCCAACCAGTATGGATCCCGTCCGAATGCTGCCGCGCAAGTCCACGTCGTTGCCGACGGCGGCGATGCTGCGGTACATGTCCTTCAAATTTCCGGCGATGGTGATTTCCTCGACCGGGTAGGCAATCTCGCCGTTCTCGACCCAGAAGCCCGCCGCGCCACGCGAGTAGTCGCCGGTAACATGATTCACGCCTTGGCCCATGAGTTCCGTGACCGCCAAGCCCGTACCCATGTGTTTCAGCAGACCTTTGTAGTCGAACGCGCCCGGTTTGACGATGAGGTTGCGTACGCCGCCGGCGTGGCCGGTGCTTGTGAGATTCAGCTTGCGTGCGGCATAGCTGTCCAATAAATACGTCGTGGCCACACCCCGGTCCACGATCTCCGCATCGCGTGTGGCCACGCCTTCGTTGTCGAAGGCCGCGCTCGCCAGCGCTTTCTTCAGATGCGGCCGCTCGGACAGTTGCATGAAATCCGGAAACACCTGCTGTCCGGCGGCTTTCAACAGGAACGAGGCTTCGCGGTACTGGGCGCCGCCGCGCATGGCGCCGAGAAAGTGCCCGATCAGGCCGCGCGCCACTTCCGGCGTGAACAGTACCGCGGCCCGGCGCGTCCCGAGTTTGCGTGCGCCGAGCCGCGCCACGGTGCGTTCCGCGGCCTTCACGCCCACCGCCTCCACGCTTTCCAGATCCTGCGCATCGCGCGCAGTGCTGTACCAGTAATCGCGCTGCATGCCGCCGTTCTCACCGCCGATCACCACGCAGGTGAGACTGTGGCTGGTGCTGGCATATCCGGCCAGGAATCCATGACTGTTGCCGTACACGCGCAGTCCCTGGTGCGTGGTCACGGTGGCACCTTCGGAATTCCGGATGCGGGCATCGAAACCGCGTGCCGCGGCTTCGCAGCGCGTGGCAAGCTCAATGGCCTGCGCGGGCGCAAGCTCCCAGGGATGGCACAGATCCAGATCGGGAAAATCCTTCGCCATGAGTGACGCATCCGCGAGGCCGGCGCAGTCGTCCACGGCGGTGTAGCGTGCGATGCTGCATGCGGCACGCACGGTTTCTTTCAGGGCGGCGGGCGACAAGTCCGAACTGCTCGCCGAGCCTTTGCGCTGGCCGAAATACACCGTCACACCGATGCCGCGGTCGCGCTGGTACTCCAGCGTTTCCACCTCGGCCAGCCGCACCGTGAGCGTCAATCCCGAGTCGATGCTGACAAAGGCTTCCGCCTGGCTCGCGCCCTGAGCGCGGGCCTCACCCAGCACCTGTGTGACGCAGACATCGAGCTGGTCGCGGGAATAGCCCGTAGTATCATGTTTGGCGCGTGCGTGCATCCCGGTTTCACTTCCACACAAGGCTGCGTATTGTAAGCCCATGAGCCCCGAGGACGACATTTCCGCGGCACCCAGCCGCTCGCAGTTGAAGCGTGAAGTCGAAGCGCTGCAGAAACTCGGCGAGCAACTGGCCGAATTGCCAGTACAGCAGCTAGCCGCACTGTCGTTGCCGGAGAAATTGCACGATGCCGTGATGCAGGCGCGCCGCATCACCAGCCATGGCGCGCTTAAACGCCAGCGCCAGTACATCGGCCGGCTGATGCGCGACGTGGATGCGGCGCCCATCCGTGCCAGGCTCGAGGAACTGCGTGGCGCCGACCGGCTGTCGCGTGCGCGTTTTCAGGACGCCGAACGCTGGCGCGACCGCCTGTTGCAGGAAGGCGATGCGGCGCTCGAGGAATTTCTGGCGCGCCACCCGCAGGCCGACCGCCCGCATCTGCGGCGCCTGCTGCGCGCGGCGGCGCGGGACGCAGCCGACGGCCGAGCGCTGCAACATGCACGCGAATTGTTCCGCTATATCCACGGCTTGCGCTGAACACGGCGGTTTATCCGGCCGCGGCTCGCGGGTAGAATAGCCCGATGAAGCCACTCGTCGGCGTCATCATGGGCTCGCGCTCCGACTGGGAGACGCTGGAGCACAGCGCCAAAACCCTGGATGCGCTCGCCATTCCCTACGAAACCCGCGTGGTT
>DATEJV010000166.1:0-6076 GCA_035277745.1 Gammaproteobacteria bacterium
AGCGCCGCACGAATGCCAGATCGCGCACCGGATGACCGAGTGCCACGCCGCGACGCTCGAATTTGGTGGGCGGCCGTTGTGCAGGCCGCGGCGCGTAGCCGCCGTCCGCGGCGCAGTTGGAAAATGCGGGCGAGTTGTTGAGCACGGCCAGCATCTGCGCGGCGTAATCCGGCCAGTCGGTAGCCAGTTGCAGCCGGCCGCCGGATTTCAGTTTTTGCGCCAGCAGCGCGATGAATTCCGCCTGCACCAGGCGGCGCTTGTGATGGCGCTTCTTGGGCCAGGGATCGGGAAAGAACAGCAGCACCGCATCGAGGCTGGCGTCGGGCACGCAGCGCTGCAGCACTTCGACCGCATCGGCGCACACCACGCGCACGTTGGCGAGTTGCTCCGCATCGAGCGCCAGCAGCAGGCGGCCGATGCCCGGCCGGTGCACTTCGATGCCGATAAAATCCTCTCCGGGTTGGGCGCGCGCTAGCGCCAGCAGCATCTCGCCGTTGCCGAAGCCGATTTCGAGCGTGCGGCGCGCCGCGCGGCTGAATGATGACGTGAAATCGAATGCGCCGTGCGCGGGATCCAAGCCGTAGCGCGGCATCAGCCTGATGAAGGCGGTGCGCTGGCCGCGCGTGATTCGGCCTTGTCTCAGAACGAAGCTGCGGATCGTGCGCTGCGGTCCGGCGGCCGGCATGGGCAAGGCGCTAGAAGAACAGCCCCTCGATGGGCGAGGAGGCCGAGGCAAAACGCTTCTTCGGCATGCGCCCGGCGAGGAACGCTTCGCGTCCGGCCTCAATGGCTTTCTTCATGGCGCTCGCCATGAGCACCGGATTTTTGGCGTGCGCAATGGCCGAGTTCATGAGTACGCCGTCGCAGCCAAGTTCCATGGCGATGGTGGCGTCCGAGGCTGTGCCCACGCCGGCGTCCACGAGAATCGGCACGTGCGCGTTCTCCACGATGGTGAGGATGTTGTACGGGTTGCGGATGCCGAGACCCGAGCCGAGCGGCGCGCCCAACGGCATGACGGCGGCGCAGCCGAGTTCTTCAAGGCGCTTGGCGATGAGCGGGTCGTCGGTGGTATAGACCATGACCTCGAACCCGTCCTTGACGAGCGTGGCGGCGGCCTGCAGGGTTTCGGTGACGTTGGGGTACAGGGTTTTCTGGTCACCCAGCACTTCGAGTTTCACCAGCGTGCGCCCGTCGAGCAATTCACGCGCCAGCCGGCAAGTACGCACCGCGTCCTGCGCGGTGTAGCAGCCTGCGGTGTTCGGCAGGATGGTGTACTTCGACGGCGGCAGCACCTCCAGCAGATTCGGCTCGTCTTTTTTCTGGCCGATATTGGTGCGACGTACCGCCACGGTGACGATCTCCGCGCCGCTGGCTTCCACCGCGCGCCGGGTTTCATCCAGGTCCTTGTACTTTCCGGTGCCGATCAGCAGGCGCGAATGGAATGCATGTGCGGCGACCGTGAATACGTCGGCGGACTGATTGATTGACTGGACAGCGGTATTCATCTGAGGTTCTCTGAGCAATGCTCCGTTTCACGAACGCTGTGGGTATGAAGCGGCCAAGACATCCATGTCTTGTTTTGTTCGCCGCAGACGGCTCGCCCGGCGCGACATCCGTGTCGCGCGTTCGGCTTGGCGGAAGACCCGCCGGGTCTTCCGCCAAGCCTCACCCACCGCCTATGGCGTGGACGATTTCCACCTTGTCGTCGGGGTGGAAGCGGTATCCCGGGTGTGTGCTGCGCGGCACGATCTCGCCGTTCACTTCCAGCGCCACGCGCCGGCCGGCAAGTTCCAGCCGGTCGAGCAGTTCGCGTGCGCTGAGGGCAGCGGGAATGTCCGTGGGGGTGCCATTGAGCTGGATCTGCATTTTGCACGTCAGGCGGTTCGCTGCCGGCATTCTACCGCAGCCGGCACCGGAGAGAGTCGGCACGAACAGGCATCCCGTCAGTACCGGAGGTTTTTAGCTTGCTGCTAGAATGATCCACGCGCGGGTGTAGTTCAATGGTAGAACTGCAGCTTCCCAAGCTGCTAACGTGGGTTCGATTCCCATCACCCGCTCCAGTATCATTTAACTGGAGAGCGGCGGACCGTCCATGGTGGGCTTGCCGGCCCGGCCTTCCTTGGCCGGGCGTTCGACTGGATCGAAATGCCGCCGGCATTTCGATTAAAGACACCGGTCTCACCCATCACCCGCTCCAGGATTATTGCGTTGGACAGAGGGGAACCGCCCGTGACCGGTCGAGTCCCCGGGCATTTCTGCAGCGGGACGCGCGCCTCGTTCTTTGCGCCGACCGCTTTTCGTTTGAGGGATCGTCATGCCGACCAAGCCGCATCTTCCCGAACGCAAACCCGGCGCGCCTCACGGCCACTCGCCGCATCGGCCGTGGAAAATCGCCGGCATCGTGGTCGCCTGCATCATTGCGGTGATCATCATTCTGGTCATCGTGCTGCCGTTCGTCATCAATCCCAACGATTTCAAGCCGCAGATTGCCAAGGCCGTCAAGGGCAAGACCGGCCGCGAACTCAGCATTTCCGGCAACATCAAGCTCTCGATTTTTCCGTGGCTGGGCGCGCAGATCGGGCCGATGGCGCTCGGCAACGCGCCGGGTTTTGGCAACACGCCGTTCGCGAGCATCAACGAAACCGACGTGCACGTGAAATTCTGGCCGCTGTTGCGCGGCAAGATCGAAGTCGGCACCGTCAAGCTCGACGGCCTGCAGCTTGACCTGGAGCGCGACGCCCGCGGTCGCAACAACTGGCAGGACATTCTCGATCACCTGAAGAGCGGCAGCGGCGCGCCGCCGTCTACGGGCGGCACCACCGGCAAGGGTCTGGCCAATCTGCGGATGCAGGGCTTCAGCGTAACCAACAGCGGTCTGGTGTGGCGCGACGCGCAAAAACACCAGCAGTACATCCTCAGCAATTTCCAGTTCGACATGGGTACATTTGCCTCCGGCAAACCGACGCGCGTGTCCACAGGATTTGATTTCAGCGGCACCAACCCGCAGCTCAGCGGACACGCGGATTTCAAGGGCACGGTGTCTGCAGATCTGGTACACAAGATCTACACCGCCAGCAACGCCCGGCTTGAACTCAGCGCCAGCGGCGACGCGGTTCCCGGCGGCAAGGTTCAGGCGCAGTTGCTGTGGCAGCAGGGGGCGCTGAACATGGACGCCGGTACGCTCGCGGTCAACGGTCTCATGGTCAGCGCCTACGGCGTGAAGTTGCAGGCCGATGCCGAAGGCCGCGGTCTGCATGATCAGCCGAGCTTCAATGGCAGCCTGACGCTGGCGCCGTTCTCGCCGCGCGCCGTACTCGGCGCGCTGGGCTACGCGAATCTGGCCGATACCCGCGATCCGCAGGCGTTCACTCAGGTTTCAGGCTCGCTGAACTTCGTGAGTTCCAGTGACGCCGTCACCGTGCAGGATCTGAACTTCAAGCTGGACGACAGCACGCTTACCGGCACCGTGAGCGTCAAGGATTTCAAGAGCCGGGCGATGGAATTCAACCTGAACGTGAATCAAATCAATGCCGACCGCTATCTGCCGCCGCAGAAAGCCGCGACGCCCGCGCAGCCGCGCGAACCCACCGATATCAACAAGATCAGCCTGCCGGTGCGCAGCTTGCGCGCGCTGAATGTCGACGGCCAGCTGCATGTCGGGCAGCTTGCGCTGCTCAATACGCACAGCCGCGATGTGAGCGTGGGTGTGCATGCTGTCGGCGGCCTAGTGCAGGTTAATCCGCTTTCGGCACAACTCTATGGCGGCGCGCTCACGGGCAGTATGCGCATCGATGCCAACAGCGACACTCCCGTGGTCACGGAGAACCTGAGCCTGCAGAACGTGCAAGCCGGCGGGTTGCTGCAGGACTTGTTCGGCGTGAAACGCCTGAGCGGCACCGCCAACCTGCAGGTCAACGCGCGCGCACTCGGCCCGACGGTGGGCGAGATGCGCCACACCCTGAATGGCAAAATGAGTTTTGCGCTGAAGAACGGCGCCGTCCAGGGCATCAATATATGGAATGCCATTGCGCGTGCCGAGGCGCTTGCCAGGCATCAGCCCACGCCGCCGCCGGCCGCCAATCAGACGGAATTTGCCACCTTGCAGGGCAGCGGCGCCATCCGCAATGGCGTACTCGACAACCGCGATCTGGTGGCGCAACTGCCGTTCTTGAACCTCGAGGGCCGCGGCAAGCTGGATCTCGCGGAAAACACCCTGGATTACCAACTCAAGGCCCACATCACCGGCACGCCGAAGCTCGGCGCGAAATCGGACCTGAGTGGGCTGGCCGGAAAAACCATTGCATTGAAAATCAGCGGCACACTCACGAGCCCCAGCATCACGCCGGACATCGCGGGAGTGGTGCGGGAACGTGCACACGCCGAGGTGCAGAAGAAAAAAGAGGAAGTACGTGGCCGACTTGAGAACCAGCTCCGGAACCAGCTCAAGGATTTGTTGCGCCCCACTACGCCGCCATCGTCCGGGACCCACCTGCAACCCGTCGCGGCGCTGGCCGGGAGCAAGCGATGAGGGCCGCGTGCGGCGATTGGCGGTAACGCTGATCTTGATTCTGGGCGTGTGCGCCCGTGCCTACGCCGCGCAGTTTCATGTACTGGAGGTCAGCCGCGACGACGACGTTTACCGGCTGAGCGCGGACGTGTATCTGGACGCACCGCTGCCGCAAGTGTACCGGGTGCTCACCGATTACAACCACCTCACACGCATCAGCCGCGTGATACGGCGCAGCCGCCTGCTGGAAAGACCGGATGCACATACCGCGCTGGTATACGTTGAAAGTCGTGCCTGTGTGCTGTTTTTCTGCCATACCATCGAGGAAACCCAGAAAATGGTGGAATCGCCGCCTGCCAACCTCAGCGCCGTCGCCATTCCTGAACTGAGCGACGTGAAACGCGCCGAATCCGATTGGCATCTGCAGGCCGAAGGCCGGGGAACACGCATGCAATGGACGTTGACGATAGAGCCGGAATTCTGGATTCCGCCGCTCATCGGACCCGCACTGGTCGAGGGGCAACTGCGCTCCGAGGGCGAGTACAGCGCGCGCGGTATCGAGAAGCTCGCGCGCGAGTGGGCGCATCTGCCGCCCGCATCCACCAGCACTCATGCCCCGGCCGCGCACACTCGCTGACGCGCTGCTGCGCTGGTGGCGTGCACACGGCCGCCATGACTTGCCCTGGCAGCGAAACCGTACGCCGTACCGTGTGTGGGTCTCGGAAATCATGCTGCAACAGACCCAGGTGGCGACCGTAATGGACTATTACCGGCGTTTCCTGGCGCGCTTCCCCAGCGTGCGTGCGCTTGCCGACGCGCCTCTCGATGAGGTGCTGCATCTGTGGTCCGGGCTTGGCTACTACGCGCGTGCGCGCAACCTGCACCGCGCCGCACAAGTCATCCGCGACCAATACCACGGACGCTTCCCGTGCGCGTTTGAGAAAATCGCCGCGCTGCCCGGCATCGGCCGTTCCACCGCTGGCGCGATTCTTGCGCTCGCATACGGTGAACGCCACGCGATTCTGGACGGCAACGTGAAGCGCGTGCTCACGCGCTATCACGCCATCAAAGGTTGGCCAGGCGAGAAGAGAATTGAAAACAAACTATGGGCTCTGGCCGAGCGGCATACGCCGCGCGCTAACGTCGCGGCTTACACCCAGGCGATCATGGATTTGGGCGCTGCGCTTTGTACGCGAGCCAAGCCGCGCTGCGACGACTGCCCTCTGTCATCCGGCTGCCGCGCGCACGCGCTCAGCCGCGAAACAGCGTTTCCTGCA
This sequence comes from Gammaproteobacteria bacterium, assembly GCA_035277745.1. Taxonomy (GTDB): domain Bacteria; phylum Pseudomonadota; class Gammaproteobacteria; order Natronospirales; family REEB76; genus REEB76. Next base: position 5,785 of record DATEJV010000166.1, read on the forward strand.
TCGCGGCCGAAGAAAATAAAACCGGTGCGCCGCGCCCGCATGTTGCTCATCACCTGCGACAATCGCGTGCTGCTCGAGCGCCGTCCGCCTGCGGGCGTGTGGGGCGGGCTGTGGAGCCTGCCTGAAATTTCGCCTTCGGCCGATGCCGCCGATTGGTGCCGGCAGGAGTTCGGCGCTGCGCCGTACGGTCAACAGCGCTGGCCGCAATTGCGCCATACGTTCAGCCACTTTCATTTGGACATCGAGCCGCTGCGATTGGAAATCGCCGCGGATACACGTATCGGTGATAATG
>DATEJV010000167.1:0-3405 GCA_035277745.1 Gammaproteobacteria bacterium
ACATCGCGCAGTCGCCAAAGGATTCCCACTGCAGATTATCGAGGAAGATTTTGAGTCCCGCAGCGCATTCGGCGCCGTAATTAATTTCCCCCTTTGGAAAAGGGGGGCGAGGCGCAACGCGCCGAGCGGGCGACTAGGGATGGTCGCCCTGGACTGTCGGACGAAGCAGGATAGCGAAGTCCGAAAGAGGGGGATTTTCAAGGGAGGAGGCGAACTGCACTACATCGCGCGGCCGTCGAAGGTTTCCTGCTGCAGGTTGTCGAGGAAGGCCTTGAGTTGCGCCACGCGGTCGGCGCCGATGCGCTTGGCGGTGTTGGTGATGAGCCGCGGCGGGATATTCTTGAGGAATCCCTGCAGGGTCTTGATTGCGGGTGCAAAGCTCGGGGCGTTCGCTCCGGTCAATGAGATCATGCGCGCCGCGCCGATGGCGCCGAGAAAATCCAGTGAATCGGCGTCGTGCAGCACGATGGCCGTGGGGTCGCGGCCGGGATTGCTGTAGAACATGTGGCCGCGCTCGGCCTGCTGCACCGCAGCAAGTTTCTGCATGGGGAAGCCGGTACCCTCCAGCATTTTCTGCGCCTGGGTGGCCGCGCACTCGCCGTGTTCCATTTTCTTGTCCGCGCAAGGCATGAACGCCGACATGTCGTGCAGGAAGGCGGCGGCAAACAGCACGTCGGTGTCGATCTTCAGGTGGTCGCCTTTGGCGAGCCGCACGGCCAGCAGATAGTTGCGTTCCGAATGCTGCCAGCCCCAGGCCGGATGCAGGAAATTCTTTTGTGCCAGCGCGTAGATTTTGACCTTCCACGGTGCATTGAGCGGAATGCCGGCGGGAGTGGCTTGCGGTGCAGCCGCGAATGCCGGCGCGGCGGACAGCGTGATCAGGAACACACTCAGCAGCAGAACAGCGGGCGTTTTCATGTCAGCCTCCAATCGGGCGGTCGGGCAATCGTTACTGGCTCTTGGCGGCCGTGACCGGCGGATTGACGTAGGTCTGGAACAACTGCCAGATGCGCCGGTATTCATCCAGCCACGAATACGCCGCGGCAAAGTCGTGATGCTCGGCCGGATAGATCATCACGTCGAAGTTCGGATTGCGCAGCTCCTGAAGTTTCTGGATCATGTGCACGGTATCCAGGAAAAACACGTTGTCGTCCTCCATGCCCTGCAGAATCAGCAGGCGGTGCTTGAGCTGGCCGGCGTAATTGATGGGTGAACTCACGAAGTAAGCCTCGGGATCGATCGCCGGGCGGTTGAGAATGTCGGCGGTGTAGAAGTCGTTGTAGTCCGCCCAATCGCCCACCGGACGCAGCGCCGCGCCCGCGGCGAACAGATCCGGGCGGCGGAACATCATCATGTAGGTCATGAAGCCGCCGTAGGAACCGCCCCATACGCCCAGGCGCTGCGGATCCGTGTGCCAATCCTGCTCCAGCCAGTGCACGCCGTCCTCGATGTCCTGCACTTCGGGGTGACCCATGTGCCGGTAAATGGCGGTGCGCCAGTCGCGGCCGTAGCCCTGGGAGCCGCGGTAATCCATGTCCAGCACCAGATAACCGTGCTCGGTGAGGAAGGTGCTGAACATCATTTCGCGGAAGTAATACGACCAGCCCTGATGGGCATCCTGCAGGTAACCGGCGCCGTGGATGAACACGATCGCCGGCCAGGATTGCGCGGCCGAATAATTCCGCGGGAGGTAGAGGCGCGCATAAATCGGCTGCTTGACCTCCGGATGCGAGGACGGCACCTGCACGATTTTCGGTGCGACCCAGTCAATGGAGGTGTAGGCGCTGGACAGCGTGTGGGTCAGTTGTTTGGCCGCACCGTCCGGGCGCGCATTCACCACCCACACCTCCGGATGCGTGAGCGTGGTGGAGTGATACACCAGCAGCTTGCGCCCGTCGGGCGAAAGCGCATAACCCATGCCGCCTTCCTCCAGCGCCGACGGTTGCGGACCGTTGACGCCGCCCAGATTCGTGACCGCCTGCATGTCCCCGGTGTGCACGTTCACGCGGTAGATTTCATAGATGCCGGGAGCCTTGACGTTGGCGACCACGAAGAACTCGCGATCGTCGCGCGTCAGCAGCGGATCGGAAACCTCGAACCTGCCGCTCGTGAGCTGGCGTGCGCTCTTGGCGCCGATGTCCTTGAGGTAAAGCTGCGAGTAGTTCGTGGCCTCCGACAGGTACCACAGCGTGTGGTTGTCGTGCAGCCAGCCGAAATCATTGAAGTCCCAGTTGATCCACGCGGGATCGATGAGCCGGTTCTGGGTCACGAGCGTCTTGTTGGCAAAATCCAGTGTGGCAATCCAGCGGTCCTTGTTGTCATTGGCGCGGAACATGAGCGCCAGTTGCGCGCCGTTGTCGCTCCAGGCAAGGCCCCACACCGATACCGGGCGCACCGCCGGCGCTTTCACCGACTCTTCCGCGGTCTTCTGCGGAATGCCGTGTTTCACGTCCCAGATCACCGCGGATTTGCGCAGCGCCGCGAGTGGATCGCCCTTGATGCCGGGCAGTTGCGTGAGATCCGCTGCGAAGGAGCTGTGGTGCTCCAGGTCCAGTACCAGCACGGACTGCGGCGGCGGCGGATTCAGGCCGACGTAGGTGTGGCGCTTGAGCGTCTCCACGTAGCCGGAGGCCGTGATCCATTCCGGCATGATGCCGGGCGCGCCGCGCTGGTAATTCGCCGGAATGGTCACCAGCACAAGCCAGCGCCCGTCGGGCGAGAGCGAACTGCGGATGATTTTGATCTGATCGCCGAGATACCAGGGCGCCGGCATGCGCGTGACATCCGCGGTGCTCTGTGCCTGCTGCTGATTGTGGGCGGCCTGGGCGTTGGCCTGTTGCTTGCTCAGAAATTCAAAGAGCCGCAACTGCTCAGCCTGCAGGTAATTCTGCGGCGGTTTGATCTTGTCCGGATCCTCCGTGAGTTGGATGTTCGCGGCCAGCGCTACCAGGCCGGTGCGCAGGTTGTAGAGGTAAACGTCGGTGCCCTGGTGCCACTGCACGCGCTCGCCGTCGGCCATGAATTCGGCGTCGTTCTTGGCGGCGCTGTCGCGTGTGAGCTGGCGCAGCGCGCCGGTCCTGAGGTCACGCACGAACACATTGTTGTCACGCACGAACACCTTGAGCGTGTGCGTGAGGTTGTAACTGTCGCCGGGGGCGGACACCGTCCCGAGGGCGCTGTCCGGCACCTTGACGACGGTGTCGGTTGCGACATTCACCGCATACCGGTCGCGCAGCGTGCTGCCCTGGCGCTTCTGCCAGTAGTAGATGTGGCGGCTGTCCCAGCTCCAGTAGGCACGTTCCGGCGGATTTCCGATCCAGTCCGGATTGGCCATGATCTGTTCCAATGTAACGCCGGCAGCGGTGCTCGGAACAGCGCCGCTCTGCGCGGCGAGTGCCGGCAACG
>DATEJV010000168.1:0-2422 GCA_035277745.1 Gammaproteobacteria bacterium
GGCGGTCTTATCTGGCTGGAAAGCGGCATTCGGCAGCGGATGCATGGCACCGGCATCCTTGATGGCCGGGTTTTGCCACATGCCCGCAGGCGGAGCCGCCAACACCGCGGTGGACAGAAAAACCCCAAGTAAAACAGCAAGTAACCAACGAAGCTTGAGCATGGCCGGACTCCTCGATGTTTGTTTGGTTTGCGCCGCACCGCGTGGCGGTGCGGGCAGTTGGCCCGCCGAGGGGCGCTTAGATGATAATGCGGAGCATCGAATGCTGTGCACGGCCTCGAATTTATTTCTTGGCACGGGCGCGGCGTGGCGTGAACATCAGGCATGAGAGCGGCAAGGTCTTGCGGGCTGTGATGTTCCTGGCCCCGCGGCCGGCAGCCGTGACGCATTCACCGGCGGGGCGCACCGCCGGCCGAGGTGCCAGCCTGCATTCCGTCCACAACTGGAGGGGCGCTTGGCAAACAGCGAATCCGCAATCCCCGCGTTTCGCGTCGCGCGCGAGGCCGGTGAAGCGCCGCGCGTAACGCTCACCGGCCAATGGACTCTGCGCGGCCTAGCGCGCCGTGCCGACCTGCTCGGCGACGAGCTGCGCCCTTATGCGCGCGATCCCGAAGTGCACTGGGATTTGACCCGCATCCAGGCGATGGACAGCGTGGGCGCGTTCGTGCTGTGGCAGATCAACGAGCGGCGTCCGCCGGCGCATCTGCAACTGCAGCCGCAGCATGCCGCGCTGTTCCAGCGCTGGGCCGACCGGCGCGTGGCCATGGCCGAAAAGCAACGGCCACGACGTCCGGCGCTGGCGGACATGCTGGCTGCGGTCGGTTTTGCCGCGACCGATCATCTCGCCAGCTTCATCAGCCTCATCGGCCAGTTTCTGCTCGACTTGGCTTATCTGGTCGCACACCCCGCACGCACCCCGTGGCGGGAAATCTCCGCCACCATTTACCAGGCCGGAGCGCGCGCCCTCGGCGTGATGACGGTCATCGGGCTGCTGATCGGCGTGGTGGTGAGCTACATGGGCGGCCTGTCGTTGCAGTCCTACGGCGCGCAGGGTTTCATCGTCAATATCCTGGGCCTGAGCATCGTGCGCCACCTGAGTCCGGTATTCACCGCGCTGCTGGTCGCGGGCCGCTCCGGTTCGGCCATGACCGCGGAGCTCGGCGTGATGCGCGTCACCGAGGAGCTGGATGCGCTCTCCGCCATGGGCATTTCGCACAGCCTGCGTCTGGTGCTGCCCAAGATCATCGCGCTCACGCTGGTCATGCCGCTGCTGGTGATCTGGACCGACGTGGTCGCGCTGGCCGGCGGCGTGTGGGCGGCGCATGCGGCCTTTGACATCAGCTATGCGCATTTCTTCTACAGCCTGCCGCACGTGGTAACGCCGGTGAGCTTCTGGCTGAGCATCGGCAAGAGTGCGGTATTCGGCTGGGTAATCGCGTTGATCGCCTGCGAGTACGGGTTGCGTGTCAAGCCCAACACCGAGAGCCTGAGCGCCGAAACCACCAATTCGGTGGTGACCGCGATCACCGTGGTGATCGTTCTCGACGGCATCTTCGCGGTGATCTTCAAACACGCGGGGCTGCTGTGAACGCCGAATGCGTGGTGCGCCTCGAACACCTGGGCACGCACTTCGGCACGCAGGTGGTGCACCGCGACATCAATCTATGCGTGTACCGCGGCAAGATTCTGGGCCTGGCGGGCAGTTCCGGCAGCGGCAAGACCACGCTGCTGCGCGAGATGATCGGCCTGCAACGCCCCAGCGAGGGACAGGTGTGGCTGTTCGACGAACGCCTCGATCGCGTGAGCTTCGAGGAACTCGCGCGTCTGCATCGCCGCTGCGGCATCCTGTTCCAGAACGGCGCGCTGTTCAGCGCGCTCAACGTGTTCGACAACATCGCGTTTCCGCTGCGCGAATCGCGGCTGGCCGACGAGACGCTCATCCGCCAGCTGGTGTACCTGAAACTCGCGATGGTGGACCTGGAGCCGGACGTGGCCGCGCGCCTGCCGTCGGAACTTTCCGGCGGCATGGTCAAGCGCGTGGCGCTGGCACGCGCGCTGGCGCTGGAGCCCGAACTGCTGTTCCTCGACGAACCGGCCTCCGGCCTGGATCCGATCACCGCACAGGATTTCGTCGAACTGCTGGGTGCGCTGCACAACGAACTCGGCTTCACCGTGGTCATGGTCACCCACGACCTCGACCTGATCCGCGACCTGTGCGATCACGTGGCGGTGCTGGTCGACGCGCAACTGGCTGCTTGGGGCTCCCCCGACAGCCTGCTGCAATCCGGGCATCCTTACGTGCGGCGTTTTTTCCACGGCGCGCGCGGCCGGCGGGTATTCGCCGCTGCGGAGGCCGCGCATGAATAACCGCGCGTATGCGTTGATTACCGGCATCTTCGTGCTCGCGCTGGGCGCGGCCATC
>DATEJV010000169.1:0-2713 GCA_035277745.1 Gammaproteobacteria bacterium
GCCGATGTGTTGACCGCGGAGACTCCGGCGGCCGATGTGCTGCTGGCCTTCAACTTCAGCTACTGGATATTCAAGGAGCGCGACACGCTCCGACGCTACTTCGAACGTGCACGCCTGCATCTGGCGGCCAACGGCCTGTTCCTGCTGGACGCCTACGGAGGCTACAACGCGTTTAAGGAAATGCGCGAGCGCGAGGATTTCGGGAACTTCACCTACACCTGGGATCAGGCCGAGTACGAGCCGGTCTCGGGCCATACCACCTGCCACATCCATTTCAGCTTTCCCGACGGTTCGCGTCTGGCGCGCGCGTTCAGCTATCACTGGCGGTTGTGGACCCTGCCGGAACTGCGCGAAATCCTCCGCGCAGCGGGGTTTCGCACCGTGCAGGTGTATCTCGAAGGCACCGATGCGAGGACCGGCGAGGGCAATGGCGTTTTCCGGCCGGCGGATGCCGCAGAGGCGGATCCGGCCTGGATTGCCTATCTGGTGGCCGAGCCCTAGGCGCAGTCCGCGGCGCCGTGCTACGGCCGCGCAGTGTGCTGGATCTGACGTTGCAGGCCGAGGAGTTGGGCGTCATGCGGAGCGTAATCCAGCCCGGCCATCACCGCGGCATTCGCGGCCGCGTAGTTGTCGGCCTGTATATCCTTGCGCACCAGTCGCGCGTACTGATCGATCAGGCGCCGGTCGTGCAGTAACGCGTTCTGCGGATCCGCCGAGCGCAGCATACGGATGACATCGGTGATGCTGTTGCCGGTTGCAGGCAGAATCTGACCGGCGGCCAGGCGCGCGTTGAATTCCCCGGCGAGTTCGCTCCGCAACTGGTCGCGGCGACTTTCAAGGTTGGCTTTTTCCCGCGCCAGTTCCGACGAATCGGAATAATACTGCGTGGCACGCGCGATCGCGTCCAGCGCCGCGGGATAGTTGTATTGCCCGTGGGCCTGATCCACGAAGGCCTCGGCCTGGGCTTCGAAATATCCGATGATTCCGGCCTTGCCGTTGTCCAGGACAAAACGCTGCGAGTCCGGATCGAAACGGCTGATGCGCATGAGCACCGCGGGGATACTGGTGTTGCCGGACTGGATTTGGCTGACGATCGCATGGTTGCGGCGGGCGCGCAGATAGCCGTCGACCGGCCGGTATCCGAAAATCACCAGCGCGATCACCACCAGCAACACGCACGGGCCGAACTGCACGACGCGGTTTTTCCTGGGGCGCAAGTCCTCCCAGAACTTCACGACGCTGGGCGTGCGGTCTTCGCGGGTTATCGCCAGGGCATTGCGCAGCGCACGGTTTTGGCGCCGGCTGAGTTTGGCGATCCGCGCCGGGCGCAGCCCCTGCTCCAGGACCTTGGGTGCGGCAACCCGGTCGTATGGGTGCTGGCCGGTCAGCAAAAGGCCGGCGACACAGGCGAGCGCGTAAATGTCGTCGCGCGGGTCCGGATCCCGACCCTCGAACATTTCCAGCGCGGCATACGCCGGCGTGAGCGCGTTCGTCCCGCTGGAATCGCCATGGGTGTGTGCGCTGCCGGCGTCATGACTGGTTTGCGCGGCGCGCGCGATGCTGAAGTCCAGGAGTTTGACGGTGCCCTCGGAGGTGATGAATGCGTTGCCGGGCTTGAAATCGCAATGCACCAGGCCGCGCCGGTGCACGTAATCCAGCCCAGCGCACAATTGCTTGATGATCTGCATGGCATCCGCTACCGGCAGGCCGCCCGCAGCCTGGCGCTCGATGTATACCGACAGCTCTTCACCTTGCATGAGTTCCATGGTCAGGAAGCTGGTACTGCCGTCGCGATCGAAATCGAATACCGTGGCGATGTTGGGGTGTGCGAGGCGCTGTGCCTGGCTGGCTTCGCGCTGCAAGGCCAGACAGGCCTCCGGCTGTTGATCGAAGCCGCCGGACAGGGTTTTCACCGCGATGAATGGATTGGGATCCTGGGCTTCGACCTTGAGCAGATCCAGGGCGCGATACACCTTGCCCATGCCGCCTTCGCCCAGCACGCTCAGGAGTTCGAAACGGTGCTTGAGTATGCTGCCAGGGCCGATAGTGGCGTGCGCCGGCGCAGCGCCGGTGTCTGCCAGTTCGGGTCGCGGCGTGGGTTTGACGGAAGCGCCCGGCGGGCACGCCGCGGCAATCTGGTTGCGCAAGGCCAAGACCAGCGGTTGCGGGAGTCCGGCTTGCCGCGCACGTTCTATGGCATCCATAAGCGACGGCGTGTCGCAGCCGGGCTGCCCGAGTTGCTCCTCAAGCCAGGCGTGCAGTGCGGTCGGAGAGCGCGAGTTTCGCAGCAGATCGTCAAGCCGCCGGTCGAATTCATTCACGGCGTACCCCGGTGGACAAGTTCGTGAGGAACCATCGTCATGAGGTGATCCTGGCCGGGCGTGGTTGTTGGCGCATTGCCGGTGTCAGCTTACGGCGAGAAACCAGCAGGCGGTCTTGGGCCATGCGCCGCGGGTCTGCCGCAGCTCGGCATGCGCGCAAGTCGCGGCACCACGATTTGGTCACGACGACATCCATGCTGCGGGTTCCCATGCCAATGCGTGATTCTCCTGCCGGCCGCTGCGAGTATTGCCAGCAAAGCGCCCGACGCGGGCCTCACATATATATAGGTCATGAACGGCTGACGGTTATCTTACATAACTGTCGCCGAGCGCAGGAGCCCACGATTTCTTCAAGCCGAACCCGCCGTCCACTCAGTTTGGTCTGCTTTCGG
>DATEJV010000170.1:0-2858 GCA_035277745.1 Gammaproteobacteria bacterium
GCCCAGCCGCGCCGCAGGAGTGTGCGCATCGGCGCCTGCCAATGCGCGAGCGCGGCATCCAGCGCCGCGGCATCCAGGCCGCCGGCATGTTGCGCGAGCAGGCGCAACAACGCCGCCTGTTTGGGTGCGCGCTTGAGCATCTTTATATTGGCCGCGGATCCAGCCGCGGTCAGCCGCCACGCACCGGTCGGCGCAGCCACGCCGGATTTGCCCGCGCGCAGTGTCGGCGGCAGCAGCGCAGCGACGACTTCGCCGATCGGGTGGTGGTAGTAGTCGGCGGCCCAGCGCGCCAGCGCCAGCAGATCCGCCGGGATCAGCGGGGTCTCATCCAGAAGCGCGGACGCGCGCCGGAGTTTTGCCGCGGGAATGTTGCTGTGCGCGGAGGTGGTCAGCAGCACGCCCACCGCTTCGCGCTTGCCGAAGGGCACGCGCACACGCATGCCGGGCGCAATCTTGGCCGGGTCCGTATGTTCCGGTGGCAGATAATCGAAATGCCGTGGCAGCGGCGCGGGTACCGCGACCTGCAGGATCAAGGGTGCGGAAGATTTCATGACCGCGGTGTTTTATTCCCAATATCTGTGGATAAGCTTGTGGATGTTCTGTCGGAAGCTGCGGCCATCGCCGAGTTCCCGTGCGTGGTTTTCTCTTTGGGCAATTTTTGTCCGCGGCCAAGCGGCACGCCAAACGACCTCATGGTTTTACGCTATGCCGGATGCCGCGCCCGGCCGCTCCAGCATGATAACCTTCGGCCCCGGTGGCACGCCCGAACCGTGGGCGGTGCACGGGGGTTTTCTGGATACCACAGCCAGTCTGAATGCGTTCCTGTCCGGGGTGGAGCGACGCGCCTTCCGTATCGCGCAGTTTGCGCTGCGCAATCCGGACGATGCGCTGGATGCGGTACAGGACGCCATGCTGCAGCTTGCCAAGCGTTATGCCGCACGGCCGCAGGGGGAGTGGCCGCCGCTCTTCTACCGCATTCTGCAAAGCCGTATCCGTGACTGCCAGCGGCGCCGTGTGGTGCGCAACCGGTTCCTGAGCTTCTTTGGCGGCCAGCGCGAGGCTGAGGACGACCCGCCGGACCCCATCGAGGCGGCCGCCGATCCGGCCGGGCGGGAGCCTTCCGAGCAGGTGGCCCAGAACAATGCCATGCAGGCCTTGGATGCCGCGCTGCAAGCCCTGCCGGGGCGTCAACGGGAAGCCTTCGTGCTGCGTATATTGGAAGGTCTGGATGTGGCGGATACCGCCAAATCCATGGGCTGCTCCGAAGGCAGCGTCAAAACCCATCTGTCGCGGGCGGTGCACAGCCTGCGTGAAAGCCTGGGGGACCACTGGTCATGAACAACGAAACTGAGGATCGCCTGCTCGAGAAAGCCCGCCTGGCTTTCCGGGAAAGCGTGGCGGCGCTGGATGCCGCCACCCTGCGGCGCCTGCGGGAGGCGCGCGAGCGCGCCCTGCAGCAGACCCGAACGCCGCCCGCCGTCTGGCGCCGTCCCGCCTGGGGCGCGTCGCTGAGTGCCGCCGCCATCGTGGTGGCGGCTGTGATCGGCGGTCTGGTGTGGTGGAACCTGAATTCCCAGCCGAGCGTGCCGTTTGCCGCCAATAGCGGGGAGGACATGGCCATCGTGCTGTCGAACGACAACCTCGACATGTACGCCGACATGGACTTCTACCGGTGGCTGCAGGCTCAACAGCAGCAGTCGCCCAAGACGCAAGCCGAGAGTGGAGGCAACAACAATGGCTAAGTCCGCCGCGTTACTCCTGGCCGCGCTGCTGTGTGGCGGTGCCGCGTACGCCAAGACCCCGAAACCCGCCGCGCCGCCGCCCAAGGCTGATCCGGCACTGTTGGAATTCCTGGGGTCCTGGCAGGCCAGCGATGGCACCTGGGTCGATCCCATGACCTTTGCCACTATTGACCCCGACAAACTCGCGGCTGAACATGCGCGCCACACCGGCAAACCGTTGCCGCCTTCCAAGAAGGCAAATCCGGACGGCACGCCGCCCGGCGCCGAGCAGAGTCGCGCCTCATGGCACGCAGGCTGATTACCGTCCTCGCGGCTTTATGCCTGGCGTGCGCCGCGACTGCCGCGTTTGCGCAGGTCGCCGCACCGCCGCCCACGGCCACACCGGCTGCGCAGGTGGCGTGGTCGAGTCTCACGCCCCAGCAACAGCAACTGCTGGTGTCGATGCGCAACAAATGGGCAACGCTTCCGCCCGACCGCCAGCAGCGGCTGCTACGCGGCGCGGACCGCTGGGCCCAGATGACGCCGGCGCAACGCCAGCAGGCACGCGTGCGCCGCCAGCATTGGCGCGATCTGTCACCGGCGGAGCGCGCGCGCATCCGCAAGCGTTTCGATACCTTCCAGAAACTGCCGCCGGCCGAGCAACAGCGGATCCGCGCGGAATTCCAGAAATTCCAGAAGATGTCGCCTGCCGAACGCAAGGCGCTGCGCGAGCGCTGGAAGAAGATGACGCCCGCGGAGCGCGCGGCATTCCGCGCCCGTCATCCGCCGGGTTGATTTGCTGAAGGTGTCGAACCCAACCCCCGCTGGCCGGGGGTTGCTTTTTTTACGCGCGCTTATTCCAGCGATTTGATGCCCTGGATGAGCCGCGTCACGGCTTCCTGGCCGTCGCCGTAGAGCGTTCTCCCTTATAAGTAAGAGGGTTAAGTTCGCAAAGTGTCCAGCATTTCCCGGGGCGTCAGCACCCGCACTTTCCTGCGCAGGGCCGACGGGAAATGTGCGATATTTCCGGTCACCAGAATCGCGACCCCGGCGAAAGCGGTGGCGATGAAGATCTCATCATCGGGATCCGGCAAGCGATGGGGCCAGGGACTGGCGGTCACCGGAAATCCGATGGCT
>DATEJV010000171.1:0-4153 GCA_035277745.1 Gammaproteobacteria bacterium
CAGGATGTTGAGCATGAGGTTCGGAAACACGAAGTAATACTGCGCCTCGCCTCCGGCATACAATCCGGGGCCGCCGCTCACCGGACTCTGCTGCCATGAATACCACTCCGCGGTGTACGTGGTGTAATTGCGGTAATCGAGCAACTTGTTGAGCTTCGGATGCACGTAAGGCAGGTGGTAGCCTTCGAGATAATTGTCCACATACACTTTCCAGTTGCAGTGCAACTCGTAAGTCACGCGCGCATGGAAGCTCAATGCTGCAAGCTCGATCGGTGCAATACGCTCCGCGATGTCATTCAGCACGGCGGCCAAGGCCGTGCCGCTATCGCCGAGCGCTGCAAATACCAAACCCTGCCATTCCGCCACGGACACCGCATCAAGATGCACGCCGGACGGGTCGAAGCCCTCGGCTTCCTGCATCTCATGCGTGGCCCGCAGCTTGCCTTCGAGCGTATACACCCAGCCATGGTAGCGGCACTGCAGGAACCGCGTGTTGCCATTGTCCAGGGCCAGCGGCCCCGCGCGGTGTTTGCAGACATTGAAGAACCCGCGCAACACACCATCGTTGCCGCGCACCGCGATCACCGGCTTGCCGGCGATCTCCGCCACCAAGTGATCGCCCGGGTTTTTCACCTGATCCGCCCGGCCGATGAACTGCCAAGTGCACGCAAAGATCGCCGAGGCGTCGAAGGCGTGAAATTCGGGATCGGCGTAGGCACAGGCCGGCAGCGTACGCGCCTCGGTCAGCGCTTGCGGCTTCAAGTCATCGAGTTTCAAAGCTGCGGGTGCGGACATGAGTAGCGACACCTTACAGATCACGCTGGCCGTCAGTTTAGCCGCAGCGGTTCAGTAAACGCACGCGGTCAGAATGAAGAATTCGGCTGTGACAGGAACTCCAGCTCTTCGGGAGTGGACTTCCGGCCCAGCACCGCGTTGCGGTGCGGGAAACGTCCAAAGCGGTCAATGATGGCCTTGTGCGCAATTTCGTACTTGAGGTTTTCAGCGATGCCGAGCCGCCGGAACAACTGTTCCGCCGTCACGTGGATGGCGCGCGATTCGCTGTGCATATAGGGCATGTACAGGAATACACGCCGGCGCGGTTCGAGCGCCTGATCGGCGGCACAGCGCACCGCCTCCTGAGCAAGCACCAGCGCCATGCCGTCGCACGCAAAAGCCCGTGGGTCGTCGCGGAACAGATTGCGGGAGAACTGATCGAGCACGATGATTTCGGCGAGCCGTCCCTCCGTGCTGGCGCGCCATTCAGAAAGCTCGCCTTGCGCCGCCGCGCGCTGGGTTTCCGCGAAACGCCGGCGGATCAACGCATCGAACACGGCATCCTTTTTGAATTTTTGCGCGGGTGTGGTTTCCTCAAACCAGAATTTCAGAATCTCCTGCGGATTCACATCCAGCTCTTCGGTTTCTTGACGCGGAACGCTTCCGCAATCAATTGCGGGTCAAATCCGCCCGGAGCTTCGCCGTCCGCGGCATAACGGTACACGGCCGCCTGATAAATGGTCTGCAGGGTGGATTGCACCAGGCCCAGAGCCACGAGATAAATGACCACGATTACACCCGCCACAAGCAAGGCCACCGGGCCGGCTGCGGCCGCCAGCAGCATGACGACGATGACCGGCACGATACCCAGCATCATGAAAATCAGCCCGAAGCTCACGTTGCCGATGATCTGCTCGCCCCAGGTGCGCTTGAGCATCACCACGGAGCGTTTGTAGGCTGCAAACGGTCCATCGCCTTCGGCCACCAGCACCGGCACCACCAGAAACGCCGTCACGGTCCACGCCATTCCCAGCAGGCCGACGACGATCCGGCCGATGAAGCCGACGCGCTCTTCGATCAGACGCAACACAAAGCCCACCGTGCTCGAGAGCAATGCCCAGCCGAAAATCTGCGGCAGCCGCTGCCAGGCGGCGCGCAACCCGTCGCCGAGCGTCGGCTGCCCGCCGTCCATCTGCTTCAGCACGCAGGCGATCAAGGCCGAATTGAAAAAGATCATCACGAAGTAACTGACAAAATAAAAGATGAACAGCGTGACGTACATCTGTCGCGCCGGCTGGTTCGGGTCGCTCAGGTAGTGCTGCGCCTGACCGCTGGCGAACAGCGGCACGGCAAATGTCGCGATCACCAGTGCCAGCACCACGCCGGAGATCAACGGAAACACGACCAACCGCTTGTCCTGCTTGAGCAGTTGCCAGGAGGCGCCCATCAATTGCCAGGTGCGTGCGAATTTCCCCATGTAAGCCTCTCCCGGTTGGCCATTGGCGGTGAAATGTTGCCTGAAGCGGACGGCGCGCGCCAGCGCCCGGTGCCCGCGCTATTTCAGGTATTTCTCCATCCAGCCGACCCAGCGGCGGTACACATCCGTGGTCTGCACGATGTCGCGCGGGAAATGCGTGGGCTCGGGATAGGCATAGAACTCGACGGTCACGCCGTTGTCGCGCAGCCCGTGGTACCACTCCTCGGCATTCACGAACGGCACGTTGGCATCCATGACGTCGCTCATGAGCAGCGTGGGCGCCTTGACGTTGCGCACGTAGGTGATGGGCGACTGTGCGCGCCAGATCTTCCAGCCGGCATCGGTCCACGGCGAGGAGCCGAAGAAGTAGCGGTCGCCGGTCTGGTAGTAAGAAATGGTGTAATCCATCACCCAATCGGTGAGCGGTGCACCCGCGACCGCGGCCTTCCACACGTTGTAATGGCCGGTGAGCCAGGTGGTCATGTAGCCGCCGTAGGACCAGCCGGTCACGCCGATGCGGCCTCGGTCAACGATGCCGAGCTTTTCCACCGCCGCCAGACCGGCCATCACGTCCTTGCCCGGCCCTTCGCCGGTGTCACGGTAAATCGCATGCTGGTACTTGTCGCCCAGATTGATGCTGCCGCGGTAATTCGGCTGGAACACCAGGAAGCCAGCGGCCGCCAGCAGTTGCGGCAGCGGGGAGAAACGCACCGTGGAAGCACCCTCCGGTCCGCCGTGAATCATCAGCACCAGCGGGCATTTGCTGCCTTGCCGATAATCGGCCGGATACGTGAGCACGCCGTCCTCGTGAAATCCATTCGGTCCGCGCCACTCGACGGATTCGGTGCGGCCGAGACTGAGTTTGTCGACGAAAGCGTTTACGTCGGTCAATCGCCGCGGACTGGCGTTGGCGGAATCCAGCACGTACAACTCGTCGGGGTGCGTCGCGGTGCTGCCGATGAACGCTATGGCACCGGTTTTGGAAACGCTGATGGCACTACCGGCATCCACATCGCCCAGATCGAGCAGGCGCGCCTCGCCCGTCACCGGTTGCTGCCACAATACCGAGCGCGTGCCCAGCTCGCCCTGCAGCAACAACGACCGGCCATCCGGCATCCACATATAGTTATCGAAATTGCGCGCCAGCGCCGCAGTCGCGTCATGGATCGTTCCCTGTGCGCCCACGTACACGGCGTTGCCGTTGTTCTGGTCGCCGCCGCGCGGACGCGCGAATGCAAAGGCATCGCCGGCCGGTGCAAACGCTACATCCACCGAGGTCTGGGCAGAAACCAGCGTCTGCAGCGCACCGCTCGCGACGTTCACTTCGGCGATCACGGATTGGAATGACGGCCCCCAATGGGGACTCGGGAACTTCGTGAACGCAATGCGCTGGCCGTCAGGCGCCCAGGCGGGTGGCGTCGCGCCACCCTGATCGGTGTCCAGGCTGAACGTGCCCTTGGTCAGTTGTTTGGCCTGGCCGCCCGCAGCGGACACCACCCATAACTGCCAAGGCGCGACGTCCTTGTCCAGCAGAAAATTGCCGTCGGTCACCTGGAACACCTTGTCGTGTTCCTTGACGGCCTTCTCGTTCAACGGGGGATCCTGCGCGATGAAGGCGATCTGTTTGCCGTCGGGGCTCCAGGAATACGTGTCTATGCCCTGTTTGTTGTCGGTGATGCGCACCGCATCGCCGCCGTTCATGGGCATGACGAAAATCTGCGCTTCCTTGGTCTCCGCATCCTTCGCCAGGAACGCGAGCCGCGTGCCGTCCGGTGACCAGCGCGGCTCCGAGACACCCTCGCGGTTCGAAGTCAGCGCGCGTCGTACACCGGTGGCGACGTCCACCAGGTCAATCTCCTGCTTGGCCTTGTCGGTTTTCCAATCGGGCGTGGAGACCACCAC
>DATEJV010000172.1:0-4398 GCA_035277745.1 Gammaproteobacteria bacterium
TATCAAGACCCTGCAGCAGCAGAAAGCCCAGATGCTGGCGCGCATGAACATCATCCAGCAATTGCAGGCCAGCCGCCTGGCGGTCGTGCACCTGTTCGATCAGCTGGTCAAGACCCTGCCTGCGGGCGTGTATCTCACCCAGGTCTCGCAGAACGGCAGCGAGCTCACCATTGAGGGCGTGGCCGAATCCAGCGCGCGGGTTTCCACCTACATGCGCAACATCGACGCTTCGGCGTGGATGACCGATCCAAATCTCAAGGTGGTGCAAAAGGACATGCGCATTGATTTCGGAGCACGCGCCCAGCAGTTCACCTTGACCGCCAAGGCACTGGACAGCGCCAAGGACTCAACCTCGCCGGGCACCGGCGCAGCGGCCGTTCCCACGACTGCAGGTAACCGCTTATGAAACTGGCGGATCTCGGGAACCTCAACCTCAACGAACTCCGCAACCTGGATTTCCGCAATCCCGGCGGCTGGCCTACGAGTGCGCGCGTGATCGCGTACATCGTGATCTTCATCGTGGTCATCGGGATTGGCTACTACTTCTGGCTCAGCGATGACCAGCAGCAACTCACACAGGGACAACAGCAGGAACAAAAGCTGCGCGCGGATTTCAAGGAAAAGGCGGCGAAGGCCGCGAACCTGGATGAGTACCAGGCACAACTGCAGCAGCTCACGCGTACGTTCAACACCCTCAAGTTGCAACTGCCGGGCAAGACCGAGATCCCCAATGTGCTGCAGGACATTTCACAGACCGCGCAGATTGACGGTCTGAAACAGGATCTGTTCCGCCCCGAGAACGAGGTCAAGAAAGACTTCTATGCGGAAGTGCCCATCCAGATCCAGCTGGAAGGGACTTACCAGCAGTTCGGCAAGTTTGTCAGCGATGTATCCGGGCTGCTGCGCATCGTCACGATTCACAACATCAGCATTAAACCGCAGGGCGGCAGTGCGGCCGGCAACAATCTGGTAATGACGCTCACGGCCAAGACCTACCGTTATCTGGAAGCCGACGAAGAAGTCGCTGCCAAACCCGTTAAGCAGCAGGGCCGGCCATGAGCGCCGCAATTCGCGCCCGCAGTTTGCTGCCGAACCGACGGCTGGCGGTGATTTCCCTGGCGCTGGCGGCCGGCACGCTGCTTTTGACCGGCTGCGGCGACCGCATGCAGGACCTGAAGCAGTACGTGGCCCAGACCAAGGCGCTGCGCGGCGGCCCCATTCCGCCGCTGCCGCAAATCAAGCCGATGGAAACCTTCACCTATGACGAAGCGAACCTGCGCTCACCCTTTGTGCCGGTGCTGCAAAACTTCGCGAACTCCGGCATCGGCTCCAGCACCCGCGGACTGCATCCGGACCCTAACCGCCCGCGGGAATATCTGGAGCAGTTTCCGCTGGACAGCCTGAAGATGATGGGCACGATCAGCATGAAGGACGTGATGTATGCCTTGATACGCGATGGTGACGGCGTCGTGCATCGCGTCACGCTGGGCAATTACATGGGCCAGAATTTCGGCAAAATCGTCAAGATCAGTCAGGCGGGACTGGTTCTCCGCGAGATCGTACCGGATGGGCAAGGTGGCTGGACTGAACGCATGACAACCGTCCAACTGGGCGGCTGACCGGGAAGTGAGGCGAGCAATCATGAAGAACATATCCTGGGTTTTACGCATGTTGCAGCCGCGCTGGCTGCTGGCGGCGTGCCTGCTGATCGCGGGAATCCCGCTCACGCAAACGGCGCTGGCGCAAACCGCAGCGCAGGGCAGCAATCAGCTGATGGCGATCACCGCCACCAAGCTGCCCGGCGACCGCGTGCAGCTGCAACTCAAGCTCAGCAGCCCGGCGCACACGCCGCTGAGCTTTACCGTCGGCCAGCCGGCGCGCATTGCCCTGGACCTGGATGACACGCGCCTGGCGCTGCAGAACCGCGAAACTCAAATCAATGTCGGCAATGTCAACAACGTGGTGGCCGCAGAAGCCGGCACGCGCACGCGTGTGGTAATCGCTCTCACTTCCCTGGTTCCGTACCAAGTCGCCGCCCAAGGCGATACGGTGTACGTGCTCCTCGGCGGCAATCCCGGCGACACCGCCGTCGCCCAGATGGATCCCGCCACGCTCACCA
The DNA here is from genome assembly GCA_035277745.1 of Gammaproteobacteria bacterium. GTDB lineage: Bacteria > Pseudomonadota > Gammaproteobacteria > Natronospirales > REEB76 > REEB76. Next base: position 2,120 of record DATEJV010000172.1, read on the forward strand.
GCAGAAGTGCCACGGCCGTCGCGGCCGCCATACCGGCACCGGCTACGAGCGCGGCCGCGGCCGGCACTCCCGCGGGTCAGAGCATTGCCGGTGTGGATTTCCGGCGCGGCAACAACGGCATGGGCCGGGTGGTCGTGGACCTCAGCAGCCCCGCGATCGTGGGCAACGTGCACATGTCCGGCAACAACGTGGTGGTGGACTTCGCCAATACCCGCTTGCCGCAGAACCTGGTACGGCGCATGGACGTGACGGATTTCGCCACGCCGGTGCAATATATAGATGCCGAGAACACACCCACGGGCGCGCGTCTCGTCATCCACCCCAGCGGGCAATACGACAAGCTGGCGTTCCAGAGCGACAACCTGTTCGCTATGGAATTTACTCCGGTGAGCGCACAGGCGGCGCAAATTGCGCAGCAGCAGCAATACACGGGTCAGAAAATCAGCCTGAATTTCCAGAACATTGACATCCGCGCGGTGCTGCAAATCCTCGCAGACGCCAGCGGCAAGAACATCGTAGTCTCCGACAGCGTGCACGGGAACATCACGCTCAGGCTGCAGGACGTGCCCTGGGATCAGGCGCTCGACATCATCATGAAGACCAAGGGCCTGGCCTCACGCACCTATGGCAACACCCTGATCATCGGCACCGCTCAGGACATCGCCGCACAGGAACAGGCTGAATTTGCCGCGCAGCAAAGCCTGGAGCAAAGCTCACCGTTGCAGTCCGCATTCATCCAGGTGAACTATGCCAAGGCCAGCGACATGGCCGATCTCATCAAGGGCCAGGGCAAGGCTTCACTGTTGTCGCCGCGCGGCAGTCTCAGCGTCGACAGCCGCACCAACACACTATTGGTGCAGGACACCGCGGCCAATATTGCCTCCATCCGCGAGATGGTGGCCAAACTGGATGTCCCGGTCAAACAGGTGCTGATCGAGTCCCGCATCGTGGTAGCCAACAACGATTACACCAGTCAGTTGGGTGTACGCTTCGGCGCCAACGGCATCCGCCAGACCAGTGGCGGCCTGATGAGTCTGAATGGCGACCTGACCGGCACCAACACCCAGCAGAATGCCTTCAATCCCCCGGCCGGCGGCGCGCCCGTGACCGGCACGCCGCTGCTGAGCCTGCCGGCGCTCAACGACCAGTTGAACGTCAACGTGCCCACGGGCAATGCCTTTGGCCAGCTGGCCTTCGGTGTATTGCGCCAGAACTTCTTGGTGGATCTGGAGCTTTCCGCGATGGCCGCGGCCGGCAAGGGCGAAGTGGTGTCGAGTCCGCGCGTGATCACGGCCAATGCCAAGGAAGCCACCATCGTCCAGGGTATTGAAATTCCCTATACGCAGTCGGCTTCCAGCGGCGCCACCACGGTATCCTTCAAGAATGCCGTGCTGTCACTGGACGTGACCCCGCAGATCACGCCCGACAACCGCATCATCATGGACCTCGAAGTGCATGACGACACCGTGGGCCAGTTCGTGCCGACCGCGAATGGCGGCAGCGTGCCCAGCATCAATACGCGCAACGTCAAAACCCAGGTGCTGGTGGATGACGGCGATACTGTGGTGCTCGGCGGCATCTACGAGACCACCAACACCACCACCGTCAACAAGGTACCGCTGCTCGGCGATCTGCCGCTGCTCGGCTGGCTGTTCCGCAACACCCAGGCCACCAACAACAAGGACGAACTGTTGATTTTCGTGACTCCCAAGATCATGACCCAGACCGCGTCGCTTGGGGAGTAATGCAGGTACGCGATCTCGGTTGAATGCCCGGATACCGCATCGAATTTTTCTTGTCGGCCCCATGGGGGCCGGAAAAACCGCCATCGGGCGGGAACTCGCGCGCCGGCTGGGACGTGAATTTCTGGACAGCGACCAGGAAATCGAGCGGCGCACCGGCGTTGATATCGCGCTGATTTTCGAGAAGGAAGGCGAAGCCGGTTTCCGCCGCCGCGAACACCAGGTCATCGAAGATCTCAGCCGACGTGACCATATCGTGCTCGCTACCGGCGGCGGCGCCGTGTTGGACCCCGCGAATCGTGCCTGCCTGAAGAGCCGCGGCCTCGTGATTTACCTCAAAACCTCGGTCACCCACCAAATAGATCGCACCGGACACACGGCACGCCGCCCGCTGCTGGCCACGCCGGACCGCGAAACGCGCCTGCGCGAACTCTTCGTACAACGCCAACCGCTTTACGAAGAACTGGCGCAGCTTACAATCAACACCGATCACGGCCGTGTCGCCGTGCTCGCCGCACAGATTCTGCAGGAACTGGA
>DATEJV010000173.1:0-9648 GCA_035277745.1 Gammaproteobacteria bacterium
CGCCTGCTGCGCCACGTGCGCCAGAATCCGGTACAGCGCGCCGCTGTCCAGCAGATTCCAGCCGAGCGCATCCGCCACCCGGCTGGCAACCGTACCCTTGCCGGAGCCGCTCGGCCCGTCAATCGCAATGACCGGCGGCAACTCCGTGCTCATAGGGCTCCGGTTACGCGTAAATCCAGCCCCGCCTTGCGGGCGATTTCGGCAAACCCGGGGAACGAAGTATCCACATTGCGGCAATCGCGCACGCGCACAGGTCTGGTCGCGCGCAGCCCCGCGATGACAAAGGTCATGGCGATGCGATGGTCGCCGCGACTGTCAATTTCGCCGCCGCCGAACTGCCCGACGCCGGTGATCTGCATGCCGTCCGTGAACAGTTCAACCGGCACTCCCAGGGTTTGCAGTCCCGCGGCCACGGCCGCCAGCCGGTCGCTTTCCTTGACGCGCAGTTCCGCGGCGCCATGCAACCGGGTCCGACCCTGCGCCAGTGCCGCCGCCACCAGCAGGACTGGTAACTCGTCAATTGCCAGCGGGACATCGGCTGGAGTGATTTCAATGCCGTGCAGGTCGCCGCCCCGCACTTCTATATCAGCCGCAGGTTCGGTGCCAAGCTGCGGCAGCGGGTGCACCCGGATCTCGGCACCCATGCGTTGCAGCAATCGCAACACGCCATCACGGGTCGGATTGATGCCCACTCCTTCGACGGTGACGGCCGCGCCCGGACAGATTGCCGCGCCCACGAGGAAAAACGCCGCCGAAGAGAGATCGCCGGGCACGGTGATGTCCGCAGCGTACAGTTCGCTGCCGCCCACCACACCCAGCCAGTCACCGTCGCACAACAGGCGGCAACCGAGGAGTTGCAACATGCGTTCCGTGTGATCGCGACTCACGGCCGGTTCCAGTACCCAGGTTTCGCCCGTGGCCTGCAAGCCTGCGAGCAGTATCGCCGACTTCACCTGGGCGCTCGCCACCGGCAACTTGTAGCGCAGGGAGTTGAGCGGTCGGCAACCGTGCACCGTCAGCGGCGCGTGGCCCGTGGTGCTTTCGAAACGCGCGCCCATGCGCGTGAGCGGCTCGATGACACGCTGCATCGGCCGGCGACGCAGCGAGTCATCCCCGTCGAGGATCGCGGCGAACGACTGGCCGGCGAGCATCCCGCTCAGCAGGCGCAGGCTGGTGCCGGAGTTACCGCAATCCAGCGTTCGCGCCGGCGCTCGCAGGCCGCCCGCACCCACGCCTTGTATCCGGACATGGCCGCTGGGTGCGTGATCCATCTGCACGCCGAGCGCATGCAGTGCATTCAGCGTGGCCAGACAATCCTGGCTTTCCAGGAAATTCGAGACATGAGTTTCGCCGCGGGCCATGGCGCCCAGCAACACCGCGCGGTGCGAAATGGACTTGTCACCCGGCATCCGGATGCGCCCCTGCACCGAGCCGCCCGGCTGCACCACAAAATCGCGGCGGCTCGCCGATGGCGGGGCCGTGGCAGGGTTCACGCGGCCAGCACCTGCTCGAGCGCCAGCAGCAGGCGTTCGTTTTGTTCCGGCAAGCCGATGGTGATGCGCAGATGATGCGGCAGCCCGTAATTGCCCAGCGGTCGCACAATGATGCCCTGGTGCAGCAAGGCGTCGTAGATCGGGCGCACCGGCCGACCGAAATCCGCGCTCAGGAAATTGGCGATCGAGGGAATCCACTTCAGCCCCAGTTCGCGGAACCCGGCCTGCAGTTGCTCGTGGCCGGCACGGTTCAACTCCGCGCTGCGCCGCACATGTGCCTCGTCGCCGAGCGCCGCGAGCGCGCCCATCTGCGCAAGATTGCCGACGTTGAACACCAGGCGCATGCGGTTCAGCAGTTCTGCAACGCGGGCATGCGCCAGCGCATAGCCGCAGCGCAGTCCTGCCAGACCGTAGATCTTCGAGAACGTGCGGGTGACGATCAGATTGGGGAACTCGGATAGCCACAGCGTGCATTCGGGATAGTCCGCTTCCGCGATGTACTCCGCGTACGCCTCGTCCACGACCACCAGCACCCGCGGGGGCACGCGTGTCAGGAAAGCGTGCAGCGCGTGCCGATCGAGCCAGGTCCCGGTCGGATTGTTGGGATTGGCAATGAAGACCACGCGCGTGTTGGCATCGACCGCCGCCAACAGGTTATCGAGGTTGTGACCGTAGGCTGCGCTCGGATGGTCCGGTGCATTGGCTTCGGCTATGCGGCTCGCGGCGCCAACCGCCTGAGTAACGATGGGATAGACGGCAAACGCATAGCGGGAAAACACCGCGTTCTTGCCGGGTTGCAGGAAGCTGCGCGCGATGAGCTCCAGCACCTGTTCGGAGCCGTTGCCTACGGTGATGCAGGCCGGATCAAGATGAAACCTCGCGGCCAGTGCGCGACGCAATTCATAGGCTTGTGCGTCGGGGTAAATGGCCATTCCGCCGAGCGCCGCACGCACCGCGGCCAAGGCCCTGGGGCTCGGTCCCAGGGGGTTTTCGTTGGAGGCGAGCTTGATGACATCGCGCACCCCGAATTCGCGTTGCAGCTCGCTGACGGGTTTGCCCGGCTCATAGGGCTTGAGCGCCCGGACGCCGGGCGCGCAGAGGTCCAAGAGGTCGAAGCTGAAATCAGTCATGGGCCCAATCCCGGTTCATCCCCGCCGGCACGCGAAGTCGCGCATGAATTCGGCGAGCGTCGCAACTCCGGCTTCCGGCATGGCGTTGTAGATGCTGGCACGCAGGCCACCGCTGCTGCGATGGCCGGCAAGATTCTTCAGACCCGCCGCCGCGGCTTTCTCCAGGAACAGGGCTTCCAGCTTCGGATCACGCAATCGGAATGGCACGTTCATCCAGGAACGCGAGGATTTGTCCACCGCATTGAGATAAAAATCCGATGCGTCCAGTACGGCATACAGCCGCTCCGCCTTGCGCTGGTTGCGCGCCGCCAGTGCACCGACCCCACCCTGCGATCTCGTCCACTTGAGCATCTTGCCGAGCACGTACCAGGCGAACACCGGCGGTGTGTTTGCGAGGGATTCGGCTTCCAGGCTCACGCGGTAATCCAGCAGCGAGGGCGTGCCGCGCGGTGGTGTGCGCAGAACCGCGGGATTGAGGATCACCACGGTAATTCCGGCGATCCCCAGGTTTTTCTGGGCCGAGGCATAGATGAGCGCGTGATCGGAAACCTGGACCGGACGCGACAGGATCATCGAAGTCATGTCGGCCACCAGCGGCACAGCGTCGGATGCAGGCGTGGAATGGAACTCCACGCCGGCGATGGTCTCGTTGACGGTGTAATGCAGATAGCCGGCCGCATGCGGTACCCGCCACTCATGGCGCTCCGGCACGCGCGTGTAGCCGCCGGCGGTGCCGTCCCACACGGCTTGCCCCTCGGCAACACGCTCGGCTTCGCGCCAAGCCTTGGCCGACCACTGCCCGGTCACCAGGTACGCGCCGTGGCCGCCGAGATTGAGCGGCGCCATGGCGAACTGCAGCGTAGCGCCGCCCTGCATGCACAGCACGGCGTAATCCGGTGGGATCGCCATGATTTCGCGCAGATCGCTCTCGGCTTCGCGCATCACGGTGCGGAACTCCGGGCTGCGATGGCCCAGTTCCAGGATGGAAACACCGCTGCCGCGGAACGCCGGCAACTCTGCGCGGATTTCGGCAATCACTTCCGGCGGCAACACCGCGGGACCGGCACCGAAATGATAGCCGCACGGAACAGCAGCAAGCGACGCGGCTTCAACTCCCATTGCCATTGCCATCGCCATCCTCGGCTTCGACGCGTTCCACGCCCACCAGCTGTTCGCCCGCATCCAGGCGTATCAGGCGTACTCCCTGGGTGTTGCGGCCGATGACCGAGACGTCGGCCGCGGGGGTGCGTACCAGAGTGCCGTGACTGCTGATGAGCATGATCTCGGCGTCCGCGCCCACCTGGATGGCGCCCACCACGCGCCCGTTGCGCTCGGTGGTCTGGATGGAAATCACGCCTTGGCCGCCGCGGCCCTGCACCGGATAGTCCGTCACCGGTGTGCGCTTGCCGTAGCCATGTTCAGTGGCGGTGAGGATGTCGCCCTCGCCGACCATCACCAGATCAATCACATGCTCGCCTTTGGCAAGGTGGATGCCGCGCACGCCCGCGGCATTGCGGCGCATGGGACGCACATCGGCCTCGCGGAAGCGGATGGATTTGCCGTTGCTGGCAAACAGCAGCACGTCACGCTTGCCGTCGGTGATGGCCACACCCACGAGCTCGTCGTCCGCCTGCAACTCGATCGCCAGGATGCCGCTGGCGCGCGGCCGCGAAAAATTGTCGAGCGGGGTCTTCTTCACCGTGCCGCGGCGCGTGGCCATGAACACGTATTTGTCGGCTGCGTATTCGCGCACCGGCATGAGGGCGGTAATGCGCTCGCCCTCGGAGAGCGGCAGAAGATTGACCACGGGCCTGCCGCGCGCGCCGCGCGCCGCGTGCGGGAACTGATACACCTTGAGCCAATAGACCTTGCCGATGCTGGAAAAACACAGCACCGTATCGTGACTGCTGGCGACAAACAGGTTATCCACGAAGTCCTCGTCCTTGACGGCGGTCGCGCTCTTGCCGCGGCCACCGCGGCGCTGTGCGCGATAAGTCGAAACCGGCTGCGATTTGGCGTAGCCGGCATGCGACAGCGTCACCACCACGTCCTCTTCCTCGATCAGGTCCTCGATGGTCAGGTCTTCATGGTCGGAAACGATTTCGGTGCGCCGCGCGTCGGCGTATTGCGTGCGCAGCGCGGTCAATTCATTGCGAATCACCTGGAGGAGTTTTTCGGGACTGGCGAGGATGGCGCGCAGGTCGCCGATCAGAGTCAGCAGCTCCTGATACTCGCCGACGATCTTGTCCTGTTCGAGCGCCGTCAGACGCTGCAGCTTGAGATCCAGAATCGCCTGCGCCTGGATTTCCGACAGACGATACCTGCCGTTGCGCAGACCGAACTCCGCCGCCAGTTCCTCGGGACGCGAGGCTCCGAGTCCGCCGCGCTCCAGCATGGCCGTGACCACGCCCGGCTGCCAGTCGCGTCCCATCAATGCGGTCTTGGCCTCCGCCGGGCCCGGGGAGCGCTTGATGAGTGCAATCATGTCGTCGATGTTGGCGAGCGCCACGGCCAAGCCTTCGAGGACATGCGCGCGCTCCAGCGCCTTGCGCAACTCGAACAGCGTGCGCCGCGTCACCACCTCTCGGCGGTGGCGCACGAACGCCTCCAGCACCTGCTTGAGGTTCAGCAGCCGTGGCTGGTTGTCCACCAGCGCCACCATGTTGATGCCGAACACACTCTGCATGGCGGTGTGCTGATACAGGTTGTTCAAAACCACCTTGACGTTCTCGCCGCGGCGCAGCTCGATCACCATGCGCATGCCATCCTTGTCGGATTCATCGCGCAGTTCGGTGATGCCCTCGAGTTTCTTGTCCTTGACCAGCTCGGCAATGCGCTCCAGCAGCCTGGCTTTGTTCACCATGTAAGGCAGTTCGGTCACGATGATGGATTGCTTGGCGCCGTCCGCGCCTTCCACGTGACTCTTGGCACGCACAAACACCCGGCCGCGGCCGGTGAAGTACGCTTCATGAATGCCGCGCGCACCGCTGATCAGGCCTCCGGTGGGAAAATCCGGTCCCGGCAGGTGCTTGATCAATTCCTGGATGCTGATGGCGGGATCGTCAATCAATGCCACGCAGGCGGCGATCACCTCGCCGAGATTGTGCGGCGGGATGTTGGTGGCCATGCCCACGGCAATGCCGGACGAACCGTTGACCAGCAGATGCGGCACGCGGGTCGGCAGCACCGCGGGCTCCTGCTCGGACTCGTCGTAGTTGGGGACGAAGTCCACGGTCTCCTTGTCGATGTCGGCGAGAATCTCGTGCGCGATTCGGGCCATGCGCACTTCGGTGTAGCGCATGGCCGCAGGCGCATCGCCGTCCACCGAACCGAAATTGCCCTGCCCGTCCACCAGCACGTAGCGCATCGAGAACGGCTGCGCCATGCGCACGATGGTGTCGTACACCGCGACGTCGCCATGCGGGTGGTATTTGCCGATCACGTCACCGACAATGCGCGCGGATTTCTTGTAGGGCTTGTTGTAGTCGTTGCCCAGTTCGCGCATCGCGTAGAGCACGCGCCGGTGCACGGGCTTGAGACCATCGCGCACGTCCGGCAGCGCCCGCCCCACGATTACGCTCATGGCGTAATCCAGGTAGGACTGTTTCATCTCCTCTTCGAGATTGACGACGGTCAGCTCGCGGGCAAATTCGGCCATGCGGAAAGCGCTTTTTCGGGGGATTTCGGGCCGCCGGAGGCGGAAGATTCAAAGCGGAAATTTTACCATAGGCATCATGCTTATCCCCCGTTTACACAGCGCCGGAATGCATGCGCAGGCGCGAAATCCGGCCGCGCCAAGTCTGTTATAGTGGCTGCGCTTCACAAGCGCACGCGTGCTGTCAGTGCATGACTGAATCGGCAAAATGCAATCCCGGGATGTCAATGCGTGGCGGGAGTGTATCGGTCCTGTCCGCCACGGGCGCAGGTTACGCCGTGCTCCGGATTCGGGCTGCCTGTCAGCCGGTTGACAACGGTCGGCCACTCAGCGGTCCCCAAGGGTGTGTGTGCCGGTTGAGTGAGTGCTTTCCAGATTAGTCAATCCCAATGACCCCTGCCGATCTTGTCATTCACGCGCGCTGGGTGATTCCGGTCGAGCCCGAGGGCGCGATCCTGGAACAGCACGCCATCGTGGTGCGTGACGGGCGCATTCTGGCGCTGCTGCCGGGCGTCGAAGCCCGGCGCCAATACCACGCCCGCACCAGCGTCGAACTGCCCGGCCACGTGCTGATTCCCGGTTTCGTGAACGCCCACACGCACGCCGCCATATCGCTGCTAGTGGGTGCGGCCGAGAATCTGTCGCCCACGCGCTCACTGCCAGAGCCTGCATGGACAACGGCAAGCCGCTGGCTGAGCGCCGAGTGCGTGCGTGCCGGCAGCGAATTGGCCATGGTCCGCATGCTGCGCAGCGGCACCACCTGTTTCAACGACATGTACTTCTTTCCCGAGGTTACCGCCGAAGCCGCGCAGCGCTGCGGCCTGCGCGCCTGTCTGGGCATGATCGTCAGCGAGGCTCCCTCCGCCTGGGCCGGTGGAGCGCACGAATACCTTGCCAAAGGCACGGCGCTGCGTGACCGGTACAAGGATGAACCGCTGCTGAGCTTCGCATTCGCACCCATCGCTCCCTGCGCCATGGCCGCATCGCGCTTGAAGGAAATCCGCACGCTGGCCGATGAATTGGATGTGCCGGTGCATGCGGAAATCAATGCCACGGTCGCAGAAATCCAGCACAGCCTGCAACAACATGGTGTGCGTCCGCTGGCCTATCTTGGCGAGCTTGGATGGCTGACATCCAATCTCGTCGCCGTGTACATGACGTTGCCGACCGCTTCCGAAATCGCCGGACTGGCGCGCGCCGGCGTGCAGGTGGTGCACTGTCCGGAATCGAGTCTGGGACTCGCCCGTGGTTTCTGCCCGCTGGCGAAGCTTATGGCTGCGGGGGTAAACGTCGCGCTCGGCAGCGGCGGCCGCGCTTTCGACATGCTCGCCGAGATGCGCTGTGGAGCATTGCTTGCCGAAGCCGTGGCTGACGATGCGGCGGCGGTAGTCCCCGCGAGCGTGCTGCGCATGGCCACGCTCAACGGCGCGCGCGCGCTCGGACTCGATCACGCCACAGGTTCGCTGCTGCCGGGGAAATGGGCGGACCTGACGGCCGTGGACATGAGCGTTCCCGAGTGCCAGCCGCTGTACGATCCGCTGCCGCAGATGGTGTACAGCGCGAGTCGCAGCCAGGTGAGCGACGTCTGGGTGGCCGGCCGGCAACTGCTGCGCGCCGGTGCACTCACCACACTGGATCAGGATGCAATCCTGGCGCACGCCTCGCGCTGGCAGGAATCCGGGCGCAGTGCTACATCCGAGGCCGCAAGCGCATGAATTCCACGCATACCAACCTGGACCGACGCGAGATTTCCAAATTCGACGCGCTGGCCTCGCGCTGGTGGGACCCGCAGGGCGAGTTCCGCACGCTGCACCACATCAATCCGCTGCGGCTGGCATACATCGAACAGCACGCCGCGCTGAAAAACCGGCGTGTGCTTGACTTGGGCTGCGGCGGCGGTCTGCTCGCGGAAGCCATGGCGGCGCACGGCGCCGAGGTTACCGGCATCGACATGGCTGATGAGGCGCTGGCCGTGGCGCGCTTGCATCTGCACGAATCCGGCCTGCAGGTGGATTACCGCAAGATCAGCGCCGAAGCGCTGGCGACGCAAGCGCCGGCGCAGTTCGACGTGGTGACCTGCATGGAAATGCTGGAGCACGTGCCGCAGCCGGAATCCGTGGTGCACGCCTGCGCGCGTCTGCTCAAGCCCGGCGGCCAAGTATTCTTCTCCACGCTCAATCGCAACCTGAAATCCTTCATACTGGCCATCGTCGGCGCCGAATACGCGCTGCGGATGTTGCCGCGCGGCACGCACGAATACGCCAAATTCATCCGCCCATCCGAGCTCGACGCCTGGGCACGAGCCGCTGGACTGGAACTGCGCGGCAGCACCGGCCTGCACTACAACCCGGTGACCCATGCATATCGTCTGGGCGGGGGCCTGGACGTCAATTACTTCCTGCAATACGGCCGACCGGATTGAGCATGCAACTCATTTTGTTCGATCTCGACGGCACCTTGCTGGACACCGCGCCCGACTTGGGCGCGGCGCTCAATACCTTGCGCGCGGATCACAACCTGCCGCCGCTGTCCGCCGAGCGCATCCGCCCGCTGGTCTCGCACGGCTCCCCGGCCCTGCTCAAGCTGGGTTTTGGCATCGAGCCGCAGGATTCACGCTACGCCGGCATGCGTGCGCGCTTGCTGGATATCTACCGCAACTGTCTCAGCCGCGAGACCCGGTTTTTCCCCGGTATCGAAGTCCTGCTGGAGGAACTGGAGCAACGCGCCCTGCGCTGGGGCATCGTCACCAACAAACCCGCCGCGCTCACCCAACCGCTGGTCGAGACCTTTCAGCTGCACACGCGTGCGGTTTGCGTGGTGAGCGGCGACAGCACACCGCGGCGCAAGCCGCATCCTGACCAGTTGTTGCACGCCTGCGCGCTGGCCGGAGTCGAGCCGCAAACCGCAGCCTACGTCGGCGATGCCGAGCGCGATGTCGAGGCCGCACATTCTGCGGGCATGCGCGCGGTAGTGGCCCTGTATGGCTACATCGGCGACGACGAGCAGCCGCAAAACTGGCAGGCCGACGGACTGCTGGTCGCGCCCGCCGATCTGCTCGGCTGGCTCGACAACCCCGCGATGGCCGTCTCCAATTTGCAGGAGGCTGGCGGATGCTGATCGGGTTTGTCGTCATTGCGCTGATCGTCGGGCTCGTCGTTGGCTACGCGGCGGCGGCACTGCTGGAACATAAAAAAACCGGCGAGCTGCGCGTGGAGCTGGCTGCACTCCGGGCCAAGGCCGAGGCGCTCAACAGCACCCGCGAACAGATGGAAAACACTTTCAAGGCCCTGGCCGGCGATGCATTGCGCGCCAGCAGCCAGTCGCTGCTGGAACTCGCGGGCCAGAACCTCGGCAAGTTCCAGGCCGAAGC
>DATEJV010000174.1:0-3378 GCA_035277745.1 Gammaproteobacteria bacterium
ACGTCGGCTGATCAATGCGCTCGATGATGTTCAGCAGCCGCGTGACGTTGCTGGCGCGGTCGGAAATGATGAGCATGTTGGAGGCCGGATAGGCCGCGAGCTGCGCTTCGGTGGACATCAGCGGCCGGAGCACCGGCACCAGTTGCGCCGCGGACACGTTGTTGATCTGCACCACGTCGGTGACGATGGCGTCTCCCGGCGTGCCGGAGTTGAAGGTCGATCCCGGCATCTGGCGCGCTTCGAGCGCCGGCACGATCTTGATCATGGCGCCCGCCGGCACGGCGGCCAGGCCGTGCACCTGCAGCACAGACAGAAACGTCGCGTACACCGCATCCGCGCTGATCGGCTTGCTGGAAATCACCGTAACCCGGCCCTGCACGCGCGGATCAATGATGAAGTCCTTGTGGGTGATCTGGCCGATGGTGGCTGCGACTTCGCGGATGTCGGCATCCTTGAAGTTGAGCGTGATGCCGGCATTCTGCGCGTGTATCGCTGCCGCTGCGCACAGCAGCATCCCGATGAACAGGGCCTGCAGCCAGGAGAGAGGGTGACGGCTGAATCCGCGCTGAAGTTTCGGCACTGTAATCATCTCGGTGAACCGTTGGGGCTCTGTAATGAAAGGATGCGGGTCTGTTGCTGGCCGTTGCGGATGAAGGTGATGGATACCTGGTCGGAAGTGCGGATGTTGTTCAGTACCTGCAGGCTCTGCGCCGGATTGTCCAGGGGTATGCCGTTGACGGCCGTAACCACGTCGCCGGGCTCGAGCCCGAGCTTGGCGAACGCGTCGGAATTGCCCACCGGGAACACCCGGTAGCCCGTGAGCTTGCCGTTTTCCATCACCGGCATGGCGCGCATCATGTCCATCAGGCGCTCGGGATGGCTGACCAGTTCATTGCGCAACTGTATGAGGTTCTGCGTGGCCGGCAGGCTGCGGCCGTAAACCACCGGTGGCACGGTGGGTGACGAGAGGCCGGTTTCCGCGCCGCCCGCGCTGCCACTGAATTTGGGCAGGCTCAGGGACTGCGTGCGACCGTTGAGGCTCAGCAGCACGTGATCAGGATACACGGATTGCAAGCGCGCGCCGCCCGGCAATTGTGCGCCGACGGCATACATCTTTCCGACGCCGTTCGAGGCGATGATGGCCAGGGATTGCCTCATGTCCGGGTTGGCGGCTACCACGCCGCTCAGGGTCAGGTTCAACGTGGTTTCGGGTGCGTTCGTCGCGGCGCTGCCGCTAGCCACGCCGAACAAGTGCAGCTTGGCGGCCGCATCGAGGTTGGTTGCCGGGCTTGCCGCCACGGATGTCTTATATATAGGTGCGACGGATTTCGGGCGCGGCAGGAGCGCCCAGGTCAGCTGCGCCAGGGTCCAGGCGATGAGCACGCCCAGAATCACACTCAACCAGAACGGCAGGCGGCGTTCCAGCGCCGGCCACCAGCGGTCCACGAGCGCACTTGCGTCTGCCATGCGCAGATTGTTCAGTTGCATGATGTTGTCGAATCTTTGCGGCTCATGACCGGGAGCAGCCGCGGGCAAACGGCCCTGAGCTACGCCTGCATCATACTGACAGGGCTGGCCGTGCCTCAAGGGCCGCGGGCGGCAGCGTGGCGTGAGCGCAGGTTTCAGCCGTCATCCTCGGCCACGGAATGGGGATGACATTGCGATTTCAGCTTAAACCCGCCGTTCGTCGTTGCGGCTGCCCGCCGTGGAAAATCGGGCTAAAATCAGTCCATGAGCGAGGAACGGCAGGATACCGAATATCAGCGCGGCCTGGTGGTCGAGGAGGTCAAGCCGCGCCTCAAGAAGCCGCCGCTGTACAAGGTGGTGCTGCTGAACGACGACTACACGCCCATGGAGTTCGTGGTGGAGGTTCTGCAAACCTTTTTCCGCATGGACCGCAGCCACGCCACCCAGATCATGCTGCACGTCCATACCCGCGGCAAGGGCGTGTGCGGCGTATTTACCTATGAAATCGCCGAAACCAAGGCCGCGCAGGTGAACGACTATTCACGCGAACACCAGCATCCGCTGCTCTGCACCCTGGAGGAAGCCTGAGCATGCTCAGCAAGGAACTGGAATTCTGCCTGAACACCGCCTTCAAGGAGGCACGTGCCAAACGTCATGAATTCATGACCGTCGAGCATTTATTGCTGGCGCTGCTCGACACGCCGCGGGTGGCCGAAGTGCTGCGCGCCTGCGGTGCCGACATCCAGTCCATGCAGCAGGAACTCACGCGCTACATCAACGAGAACACGCCGCGCCTCGATCAGCCCGATCCGGACGTGCAACCCACGTTGGGTTTCCAGCGCGTGCTGCAGCGCGCGGTATTCCACGTGCAATCCTCCGGTCACAAGGAGGTCACGGCGCTCAACGTGCTGGTGGCGATTTTCGGTGAGAAGGATTCCAACGCGGTGTATCTGCTGGGCCGTCAGGGAATCACGCGCCTCGACATCGTGAACTGCATCTCCCACGGCATTTCCCGAATCCACGAGGACGAGGCTCCCGCGAGCGCTGCGGAAGCCGGCGAGGAGGACGGCGAGGCCGGCAGCAAGCCCGGGCGCACGGCTTTGGAGATGTACGCCAGCAATCTCAATCAGCGTGCCAAGGAAGGCCGGATTGATCCGCTCATCGGGCGCGAGCACGAAATCGAGCGCACCGTGCAGGTGCTGTGCCGCCGCCGCAAGAACAATCCGCTGTTCGTGGGCGAGGCCGGCGTCGGCAAGACCGCACTGGCCGAGGGCTTGGCGCTGTTGATCGTCGAAGACCGGGTGCCGGAAATCCTGCGCGACAGCACCATTTACGCGCTCGACATGGGTGCGCTGATCGCCGGCACCAAGTACCGCGGTGACTTCGAAAAGCGCCTCAAGGGCGTGATCACTGAACTCAAGAAGGATCCCGGCAACATCCTGTTCATAGACGAAATCCACACGGTGATCGGTGCGGGCTCCGCCTCCGGCAGCGTCATGGACGCCTCCAACCTCATCAAGCCAGTGCTGCAGAACGGCGAGATCAAGTGCATCGGCTCGACCACCTACCAGGAATACCGCTCGGTGTTCGAGAAGGATCGCGCACTGGCGCGGCGTTTCCAGAAAATAGACGTGCCGGAGCCGACGGTGGAGGAGACGGTGCGCATCCTCAAGGGGCTGCGCCACAAGTTCGAGCAGCACCACGCAGTCAAATATCCCGCCAAGGTGCTGGAGAAGGCGGCGGAGCTGGCCGCGCGCTATCTCAACGACCGGCACCTGCCGGACAAGGCGATTGATGTGATTGATGAGGCCGGCGCCAACATGCGCCTGCGCCCGCCCGGCAAGCGCCGCAAGACCATCAGCGTGCAGGATGTCGAGGAAATCGTCGCCAAGATGGCGCGCATTCCGGCGA
>DATEJV010000175.1:0-9043 GCA_035277745.1 Gammaproteobacteria bacterium
GAAAATCCGCTCACCGGCAGCGACAAGCCGTTGTTGACCTGTGACGTGTGGGAGCATGCGTACTATATTGATTACCGCAACGCCCGGCCGAAATACATCGAAGCCTGGTGGAAGTTGGTGAACTGGGAGTTCGCAGCAAAGAATCTTGGGCATTGAATGGCGGCGCGCGCAGGCGTGCCCGGACGAGGATTCGCCATGGTTAAAGCATCAAGTGTTGCAATGTTGTCGTTGTTGGCGGGATTGTCGCTGACCGCGATCAGCGCCTGTTCCAGCAACAAGCCCATGGTGGGTACGACCGTCGGCAGTTTCGCGGATGATTCCTACCTCACCAGCGTGGTCAAGGCCAAACTGCTGGGGGACACGGGCCTCAAGGCCTTTCACATCCACGTCACCACCAAAAGCCAGGTGGTGACGCTCACCGGTACGGTGCCGACCGCGGCGCTGCGCGCCGAGGCGGTGCAGGTGGCGAAGGGCGTGGGCGGCGTCAAGGGCGTGGTGGACAATATCCAGATCGGACCGAACAGTTAATCAACCGGAGGCGAACGGGATTTATGGATGTGATGACACGCATCAAGGGGCAGATCGACAGTCAACCGGTGCTGCTTTTCATGAAAGGCACGCCGGAGTTTCCGCAGTGCGGCTTCTCGGCGCGCACGGCGCAGATACTGAAAAGCCTGGGTGTGGAGTTCGGCCACGTGAACGTGCTGGCTGATCCCGAAGTGCGCGCCAATTTGCCGAAATTGTCCAACTGGCCGACCTTCCCGCAGCTCTTCGTCAAGGGCGAACTCGTAGGCGGCTGTGACATCACCGCGGAGATGTACGCATCCGGTGAGCTGCGGGAACTGCTGGATGCCAAGGGCATCAAGCATTCATAACGCCTGGGTCCGCGGATCGATCTCACCTGGGAGTTTCAAAATTCGGCAAACAGCGCTGCCTGCGCCCGCGAAGCACCCGAGTCGGTCCACTTCCAATCCGGACCGGTCAGTGGACAATCTCAAAACTGGGAGTTTGAACCGGAGGAAAAGGGACGGTTAGTGATAAATGCGACTCCATTTATCCTCTTGCGCCTCGCTAATTTTGATGTGGAAGTTTTGCATCCTCGGTCATAAATAGGAATGTTGGTATTCCCGGCTATCGGAAAGCGAGTCGCGAGTCCTGTGACAGCCATCAGGTGGATGATGTACCCCGATTCATATAGTGAAATGCAGAAGAAGCCAGCCGCCGGCGGCAACAAAGGTCAATCCTGCCAGGCGCGATATCAACAAACCGAACGGTAACAGCTTTTCCACGAGCACGAAGACAGCGATCGCCGCAATCCAAAGGACATTCATCACGCCACCGACGAACAAGAGCGCCATCAGTATCCAGCAGCAGCCGACGCAATACGCACCATGCCGCAAGCCGAGCAGCAACGAGCCCCGTATGGAACGGCGCAAGCCACCATGCTTCTGAATGAAGGTGAACGGCGCTTGGCACTGCCTCAGGCATACCTTCTTCAGCGAGGTCCATTGATAGGCGCCTGCCGCGATCAGGACAACGCCTCCGAATACGCTGCTGGCACTGGCCATCTTCGGATCGAGCAGGGCGGCGCGCTCAGACGCCCACTGCGCAGCAGTTGCGATGAGCGAAAATCCCGTCCACATCAACAAGTAGCCCGTCACAAACCATCCGGTCGCAGCGAACGGCTTTTCCTGCATTGCGGCTTGCCGGCCGACTTGTGCGTGGATAAGAATCATCGGTGCTGCCGACGGCAGCATCATGCCCACCATCATGACGAGCCACATGCCAAAGACCAGCGGGAACTCGAACCAGTGCCAGGGCGTCAACACCGGCGCCATAAGGCCAATACCGGCCGGAATCATCCTGAAACCGGCCAGTGCCATGCCATGCATGCGCATGTCGGCCGCGAGCCATAGCAGGTAGCTCCAGGCCAGCGCCGTGATTACGGCAAGTGCGCTCATGACGATGAGGCGGTCGCGTCGCAGCACGCCTTCAAGCATCGCGCTGGCCATGGCCGATCAGTTGATGACGCCGGTCCCGGCAATATGCAGTTTAGCGAAATGGGCGTGTGAATCGGCGAGGTTCAGCTTGATTGCGCCGAATGTCTTTGCCCAGCCGCGCCCGGCCTCGGCCAGCCTGTATTCGAAGCCGTTCGGCATGTCGATTCGCGCCCGATGTTCCTGCTTGGTGACCGGGTTGAGAATGGGTTCACCATGCGCTTCGATGACTCCGGGAACTACGAAGCGCGCCTTGCGTGCGTCCACGTCTATTTTGAGTTCAATATTCTCGAACACCGGGTCGTAGACCTTTTCCACCATCGAAAGATAGACTTGAAAGAACGTCGCTCCCGGCTCGGTGTCCTGTCCACTCATGATGCGCAGTATCGCATCGCGCTGGGCGGGCGTCGCTCGTTTGTCGACCACGGGAACTGCCTCGCCATGGCCCTCGTGGATCGGGCCTGGCCAGCGGAACACACCGCCAAAGCTGAGACCATCGAGCCGAGTATCGCCGTGTTTCCCCCGGTCAACCGCGATGCCCACTACCGCGTGGCAGTGACCACGAGTGGGCAACGCATTGAACTGACACGGACAACCATAGGCACAACTGCAGTGAGAAAAATTCCGCCCCTCGAGCATCCACGCGGTCGTAGTCATCACAGCCTCCCAATCCCCCCCGGAGCTGGTATATAAGCGGGCCTTGAGGTCAAGTCAAGCCCCTTGTCGGTAGCGGCTTGTGCCTTGAAGATATCGCGACTACGGGCAGGGTGCGGCGGGAGCGCGCGTCTTGCATGACGGCTTCCCGGACTTTGGCGCAAAACTGAATCCAAGTGCGAATGATCGTGTCAGTCGGCGGTGGCAGACAGATAGATTCCACGGAACCGGTTGACGATCTCGCAGAACAGATCCGCGGTTTTCTCGGCGTCGTAGCTGGCGGAGTGGGCCGCCGACGCATCCCACGGCAGGTTCAGGGCTTCCACGGCGCGCGCCAGCACGGTCTGGCCGACGGCCACGCCGCCGAGTGTGGCGGTGTCGAAGCTGGAGAAGGGATGGAAGGGATTGCGTTTGATCCCGCTGCGCGTCACCGCCGCGTTGAGAAAACCCAGGTCAAAGAATGCATTGTGCCCGACGAGGATGGCGCGCGTGCAGTCGTAGTGTTGCAGCGCCTCACGCACGGCGCGGAACATGCGCTGCAGCGCGTCGCGCTCCGGAATCGCGGGCCGCAGCGGATGCCAGGGATCAATGCCGTTTACCTCGAGCGCGGCCGGGTCGATGTTGGCGCCCTCGAAGGGTTGCACGTGATAGCCATGGGTGACGCCGCGCCGCAGCCGGCCGTCTGCGTCCATCTCGACGAGCACTGCGGCGATTTCCAGCAGGGCATCGCGCTGGTCATCGAATCCGCCGGTTTCCACGTCCACCACGACCGGTAGGAAACCACGGAAGCGCTGCGAAAACGGATGCGGCGTGGAGGCGTCATTCATGGATGCGGCAACCTGCATGGTGGGTGTGATTCACCTGGCCAGTGACCAACTGACGGTTTCTCCGGCACGCAATGGCACGACTTGGTGATCGCCGAAGGCATAGGCGTCCGGTACCGTCCAGGGTTTCTTTACCAGCGTGATTTTGTCATGGTTGCGCGGCAGCCCGTAGAAATCCGCACCGTGGAAGCCGGCGAAGGCTTCGAGCTTGTCCAGTGCGCCCGCTTGTTCAAAGACTTCGGCATACAGCTCGATGGCCGCGTGCGCATTGAAGATTCCGGCGCATCCACAGGCGTTTTCCTTCAGGTGTCGGGCATGCGGTGCGCTGTCGGTGCCGAGGAAGAATTTGGGATTGCCGCTGACGGCCGCCTGGATCAAGGCTTCCCGATCGCGCTCGCGTTTGAGTACCGGTAGGCAGTAATAATGCGGCCGGATACCGTCGCGCAACAGCGCGTTGCGGTTGTAGAGAAGATGGTGTGGCGCGAGCGTGGCCGCGAGGTTTTTGCCTTGCGCGAGCACGAAATCCACCGCAGCACGTGTGGTGATGTGCTCGAATACGATCTTGAGCGCCGGCAGCCGCCGCAGGAGCGGTGCGAGCACGCGCTCGATGAACAAGGGCTCGCGGTCGAATACGTCCACCGCGGGATCGGTCACCTCGCCGTGCACCAGCAGCGGCATGCCCAGTTCCGCCATTTTTTCCAGCGTCGCGTCGCAAAGGCGGATATCAGTGACGCCGGCATCGGAATTGGTGGTGGCGCCCGCCGGGTAAAGTTTTACGCCATGGACATGCTCGCTGGTCCTGGCTAGGACAATCTCATCTGGCGGCAGGTCGTCGGTCAGGTACAGCGTCATCAGTGGCTGAAACATTGCCTGCCCTGGAAGCGCGTTGAGTATTCTCTCGCGATACGCGAGGGCAGCGGCCGTGGTCGTAACCGGGGGTTTCAGGTTCGGCATCACGATGGCACGGGCGAATCGCCGGGCGCTGTGCGCCAGGACGTCGCGCAGCTCGGAACCATCGCGCAGGTGCAGATGCCAGTCGTCCGGCCGCGTGATGTTGAGTGGTGAGCTCATTGGGTGGGTCGTTCCGGTCGGAAGGGGGCGGTATAATACGCGGGCTCAGGCTCGCCGCCAGCTCCTGTGTGACCACGGCAAACGATTCTAGTCTGGTTATGCACGTGTGACCGGGCAGGCATTCGTAGCTCCAGGATGGTTCCGCCGCGATGATATAGGGCTTTCCGCACCGGCGGAAGGCGCTCGCTGCGAATCACCCCCCTGAGAGCCGTGTTACCTTGAACGTTGTGAGAAATTCCATGGCCAACGATGCCGCCAATGCCCGCGATCCCGACCCGCAGGAAACCCGCGAGTGGTTGGATGCACTCGCCTCGGTGCTGGAAGTCGAGGGCACGGAGCGCGCGCATTACCTCATCGAGCAGTTGATTGACCAGGCGCGCCGCTCCGGCGCGCATCTGCCCTACAGCCCGAATACCGCCTACGTCAACACCATTCCGCTGGCGCACGAACCGCCCTATCCCGGCAATCGCGAGCTGGAAAAACGCATCGAGGCCTACCTGCGCTGGAACGCCGCGGCGATGGTGGTGCACGCGAACAAAGCCAACAGCGGCATCGGCGGACATCTGGCAAGTTACGCGTCCATCGGTACCCTGTTTGAAGTGGGCTTCAACCATTTCTGGCGTGCGCCGCACGACGGCCTGCCGGGGGATCTCGTGTACCTGCAGGGGCATTCGTCACCGGGTGTGTATGCACGTTCCTATCTCGAAGGCCGATTCGACGAAGAGCAGTTGTTCAACTTCCGGCGCGAGGTCGAGAAACGCGGGCTGTCTTCCTATCCGCATCCGTGGCTGATGCGCGACTACTGGCAGTTCCCGAGCGTATCCATGGGCCTGGGCCCGATCATGGCGGTCTATCAGGCGCGCTTCATGCGCTACTTGGAGCATCGTGGTTTCCTCAAACCCTCGGACCGCAAGGTGTGGTGCTTCATCGGCGACGGCGAAGTGGACGAGCCGGAGACGCTGGCCGCCACGCCGCTCGCGGTGCGCGAGCACCTGGACAATTTGATCTTCGTGATCAACTGCAATCTGCAACGGCTCGATGGACCGGTACGCGGCAACGGCAAGATCATTCAGGAGCTGGAAGCGCATTTCCTGGGTGCGGGCTGGAACGTCATCAAGGTGTTGTGGGGGTCGCGCTGGGACGAGTTGTTCATGCGCGACAAGCACGGGCTGCTGCCCAAGCTCATGATGGAGTGCGTGGACGGCGAATACCAGGACTACAAGTCCAAGGACGGCAAGTTCGTGCGCGAGAAGTTCTTCGGCAAGTATCCGGAACTGCTGGAGATGGTCGCCAACATGAGCGACGAGGAAATCTGGCGCCTGAACCGCGGCGGGCATGATGCGCGCAAGGTATTTGCCGCGTACCAGGCCGCAGTCGGGCATAGCGGCCAGCCGACGGTGATTCTCGCCAAAACCATCAAAGGTTTCGGCCTGGGCCGGGCCGCTCAGGGCCAGAACATCGCGCACAACGTGAAGAAGCTCGATGAAGCGTCCATGCGCGAGCTGCGCGACAACCTGAATATTCCGGTGAGCGACGAGAACATCAGCCAACATCCGTTCATCCGCCCACCGGCGGACAGTCCGGAAATGCAATACCTGATGGAGCGGCGCAAGGCCCTGGGCGGATTTCTTCCCCAGCGCGGCGGCGATGCCCAACCTCTTGACGTTCCTGCGCTGGACGCGTTCCAGAAGGAGCTGGAAGGCACGGGCGATCGCGAGGTTTCCACCACCATGGCGATGGTCCGCGTGCTCGCCGTGATGCTGCGCGACAAGAATATCGGTAAATACGTGGTGCCGATCATTCCCGATGAGGTGCGCAGCTTCGGCATGGAAGGGCTGTTCCGCCAGATTGGCATCTACTCCGCGGTAGGCCAGCTTTACCAGCCGGAAGATGCCGACCAGCTCATGTACTACAAGGAATCCAAAACCGGGCAATTGCTGGAGGAGGGCATCACCGAAGCGGGCGCCATGAGTTCATTTCTGGCTGCCGGCACCGCCTACAGCAATTACGGCGTGACCCTGATTCCATTCTTTTGCTTCTATTCGCTGTTCGGCTGGCATCGCATGATGGATCTGGCATGGGCGGCGGCGGATTCCCAGGCACGCGGCTTTTTGGTCGGCGGAATCGCCGGTCGCACCACGCTCGAAGGCGAGGGGTTGCAGCACCAGGATGGCCACAGTCAGGTGATGGCGGCCAACATTCCCAATTGCATTCCCTATGACCCGTGCTATGCCTACGAAATCGCCGTGATCGTTCAGGACGGATTGCGGCGCATGTTCAAGGAGCAGGAACATGTTTACTACTATTTCCCGGTGATGAATGAAAATTACCCGCAGCCGGCCATGCCTAAAGGCGTGGAAGAGGGCATCCGCCGCGGGCTTTATCTGCTGCGTGCGGGCCGTGGCAATGCCAAACTGCGCGTGCAACTCATGGGCAGCGGCACCATTCTGCGTGAAGTCCTGGCGGCCGCCGAGCTGCTGGGGAAGGACTGGAACGTGGCCGCGGATGTATGGAGCGCGACCAGCTTCACGCTGTTGCGCCGCGACGGTCAGGATTGCGCGCGCTGGAACCTGCTGAATCCCGGGAAATCCCCCCGCGTCCCGTATGTTGCCAGGCAACTCGACAAACATCCCGGTCCGGTAGTCGCGGCCAGCGATTACGTGCGCCTGTTCGCCGACCAGATTCGCGAGTACGTACCGCGGCGTTTTGCGGTGCTCGGCACCGACGGCTTCGGGCGCAGCGACACACGCGAGGATCTGCGCCATTTCTTCGAGGTGGACCGATTTCATGTCGCGGTGGCGGCGCTCAAGGCGCTCGCGGATGAAGGCCAGTTGGAAGCGAAGCGGGTGACCGAGGCCATCGGGAAATACGGCCTTGACCCCGAGAAACCGAATCCCATGACGGTGTGAACGGATTGTAGGAGCGGCTTTAGCCGCGGAGTCCCGGAGACATCGCGGCGTGTAATGCCGCTCCCACAAGAAGAAATGTGAACATGAGCGAATCCCTAGAAGTAAAAGTCCCCGACATCGGCAACTTCAAGGACGTGGACGTCATTGAGGTGATGGTCAAGGCCGGTGAGCGGATTGAAAAAGAGCAGGGCCTGATCACGCTCGAAACCGACAAGGCCACCATGGATGTGCCGGCGCCCGCGGCCGGGACCATCAGGGAAATGAGGGTTAAACAGGGCGACAAGGTTTCCGAAGGTTCGTTGATCCTGATTTTGGAACTCACCGACGCGGCGCCAGGCGCTGCCGGACAAAATCAAAGCGGGCTCAAAGAGTCCAAGCCCGTCCAGGCGGCGGCACCCAAGGCGGCTCCAGCACCTTCACCGCCGGCCGCCGGCACCGACCAGGGCGGCAACCGGCAGGTTGTGCCAACCTCGGCAGCGGCGGTGTCGGCATCGCCGTCTGTTTTTCCGGCGGCTCCCGTCAACGAATCCGGCTTCGGCAAGGCGCATGCCGGGCCGTCGGTGCGCAAGCTCGCACGTGAACTGGGTGTGGATCTGTCGCGTGTCACCGGCAGTGGCCGCAAGGGGCGCATCACTCACGAGGATATAAAGGCGTTCGTAAAGGGCGTCATGCAGGGCGGCACAACCGGCGGCGGACTGCCGAAAGTGCCGGTGGTGGATTTCGCCAGGTTCGGCTCAATCGAAATCAAGCCGCTGCCGCGCATCAAGAAGATTTCCGGGCCGCGTCTGCAGGCCGCGTGGGTCAACGTGCCGCACGTCACCCAGCACGACGAGGCCGACATCACCGAACTCGACAACGTGCGCAAGGCGCTCAAATCCGATGCGGAAAAAATCGGCACCAAACTCACGATGCTGGCGTTTCTGGTCAAGGCCTGCGTGACCACGCTCAGGCAGTTCCCGGAAGCCAACAGTTCACTGGATCCTGCCGGCGAGAATCTGGTGTACAAAAAGTATTATCACATCGGGTTTGCTGCGGACACGCCGAACGGCCTGATGGTGCCGGTGATCCGTGACGCCGAGAAGAAGAACGTGTTCGAGATTGCCAAGGAACTCGGCGAGCTGGCGCAGAAGGCGCGCGATGGCAAACTCAAGATTGACGAGATGCAGGGCGGTACCTTCAGCATTTCAAGCCTGGGCGGCATCGGCGGCACCTGGTTCACGCCCATCGTGAATGCGCCGGAGGTGGCGATACTCGGCGTGTCGCGCGCGCAGATGAAGCCGGTGTGGGACGGCAAGGAATTCCAGCCGCGGCTGATGCTGCCGCTGTCGCTGTCCTATGATCACCGCGTGATTGACGGCGCCATGGCCGCGCGTTTCACCACCTTCCTGTCCCAGGTGCTGTCGGAAGCGCGCAATCTGGTGCTTTAATAAAGAAGTGCTGCGTGCTGAGTACTGCGTGCTTCAGAAAAGACAGGAACTGCTGATTGTGTCGGCACTCAGCACGCAGAACGCAGCACAGGGCAATAGGATCATTGGCATAGAACCAAAACGTAAGAATACGCTTCTGTACTACTGAAGGAAGTTTTTCT
>DATEJV010000176.1:0-3909 GCA_035277745.1 Gammaproteobacteria bacterium
CCTGTTCGTCCTGGCGATTGTGGTGCTGAAGGCGGCGTTTTTGCCGCTGATTCTGGCGTTCATCGCCACCTACGTGGCGTACTGGATCGGGCTGGTGAGAATGGGTCTTGAGCAGGCAGCGTGAGTCGAATGACGGGCATCACCTCGGACGAATACATCCATCATCACTTGACCTACTGGACGGTAGGCAACGGTGGTTTCTGGACTTTGCACCTGGACACCTTGCTGGTGTCGGCGGCTTTGGGGCTGCTGTTTTTCTTTTCCTTCTGGGTGGTGGCGCGCAAGGCAAGTTCCGGCGTGCCCGGCAAGTGGCAGAACTTCGTCGAAATCGCGGTCACGTTCGTGGACACCCAGGTGAAGGAAACCTTCCACGGCAAGAACAAGCTGGTGGCGCCCATGGCGCTCACCATTTTCGTGTGGGTGTGGTTGATGAATTTCATGGACATGATCCCGGTGGATCTGTTCCCGCGCATCGCCGCCTGGATCGCCATGCCCTTCGGCGCCGATCCCGAGCATGTCTATCTCCGGGTTGTGGGCACCAACGATCTCAACATGACCTTCGCGATGTCGTTCAGCGTGTTTGCGCTGATGATCTTCTACAGCTTCAAGGTCAAGGGACCGATCGGGTATGGCAAGGAAATCCTGTTCCACCCCTTCAATCACTGGGGATTCATGCCGGTCAACCTGATGCTGCGCATCGTGGAAGACCTGGCCAAGCCGATCTCGCTGTCGTTGCGACTGTTCGGCAACATGTATGCGGGCGAGCTCTTGTTCGTGCTCATCGCGCTGCTGTTGGCGCAATTCACCCACGGGGCGACCGGCGTGGCGCTCGGCATCCTGGGGATCATTTGCGGGTTTGCCTGGACGGTGTTTCACCTGTTGATCATCACCATCCAGGCGTTCATTTTCATGATGTTGTCGGTCGTGTACCTGAGCATGGCGCACGAATCGCATGACATGCACTGAATTTCATTCACCGGGTCAATCAGCCAGAGGAGAGTTTCAATGGATACCGTCAGTTTGATCGCCCAGGTTCAGGGCATGACCGCCGTGGGCGTGGGCCTGATCTTCGGTCTGGGCGCGCTCGGCACCGCCATCGGCTTCGGCATTCTGGGCGGCAAGTTCCTGGAAGGTTGCGCGCGCCAGCCGGAGCTGTCCGGCATGCTGGCCGGCCGCATGTTCCTCATGGCGGGCCTGCTGGACGCCGTGGCCATGATCGGCGTGGGCTTTTCGCTGTACTTCATCTTCGCCAATCCGTTCGTAAGCGCGGTGACCAAGGCGGCGGCCGCGGCGGCAGGGCACTGAGAGCTACTCGCGTCGGGTATTGAGGGCAAGCGCACATGAATATCAACGTATCCCTGATCGGCGAAGCCATCGTCTTCGGGCTGTTCATCTGGCTCACCATGAGGTTCATCTGGCCGTACATCACCAAGGCCATGGATGAGCGCGCCAGCAAGATTGCCGAGGGCCTGGCGGCGGGCGAGCGCGGCCGCAAGGACCTGGAGAACGCCCAGGTCAAGGCCACGGAGTTGCTGCACGGGGCGCGCGATCGCGGCGCCGAAGTCGTGGAGGTGGCGAACCAGCAGGCGGCGCGCATCCTTGAAGACGCGCGCAAGGATGCGCAGGCCGAGCGCCAGCGCCAAGTGGACGCGGCCAAGGCGGAAATCCAGCAGGAACTCAACCGTGCTAAAGACGCCTTGCGTGCGGAGGTGGCCAATATTGCCGTGACCGCCGCCGGCCGCATCATTGAGCGCGAGATCGATCCGCGCGCCCACAAGGCGCTGCTGGACGAGCTGGCGCAACAAATTCACTGAGACCCGGTGGCAGCATGGCTGAAACCCTGACCCTCGCGCGTCCCTATGCCAAGGCCGTGTTCGAGCTGGCGCGCACGCGCCGCGCGGAGGAGCGCTGGAGCAAACTGCTCGCGTTGCTGGTCACGCTGGCCGGCAATCGTGAAGCCCGGGTGATGCTCGGCGATCCGCGCGTGCCGGCTGGAGCGCGCGCCGAAGTGTTGCTGGAGTTGTGCGCCAAATCCGGCCACAAACCGGACACGCAGGAGCGCAATTTCGTGCGCCTGCTGGCGGACTACCGGCGCCTCGCGGTGCTGCCCGAGATCGCCGCCGAGTACCGCGCATTGCGCGAACAGGCGGAGAACCTGGTGGAAGTGGAAATGCGCGCCGCCGTGGCGGTGGGCGAAGCGGAGCAGAATATCCTGCGCGCCGCGCTCGAGAAGAAGCTCGCGCGCAAGGTGAAGCTCAGCTGCGTGACCGACAAGGCGCTCATCGGCGGCGCGGTGTTGCGCGCCGGCGACCTGGTGATTGACGGTTCGGTGCGCGGCAAGCTCGGGCGCCTGGCCGCGGCCATCATTCAATAAACGTATTGCCCAAGGACTTCGACCATGTCACTCAATCCATCTGAAATCAGCGAGCTCATCCGGCAGCGCATCGAGCATTTCGACGCCGAAGCCGAGGCGCGCAATGTTGGCACCGTGGTGAGCGTCACCGACGGCATCGTGCGCATCCATGGCCTGCAGGCGGCGCAGTACGGCGAAATGCTGGAATTTCCCAAGCAGACCTTCGGGCTGGCGCTCAACCTGGAGCGCGATTCCGTGGGCGCGGTGGTGCTCGGGCATTACGAGCACATCTCCGAGGGCGACACGGTCAAAACCACCGGCCGTATCCTCGAGGTGCCGGTGGGGCCGGAACTGCTGGGGCGCGTGGTGAACTCGCTGGGCGAGCCGATTGACGGCAAGGGACCCATCAAGACCAAGCTCACGTCGCCGATCGAGAAGGTGGCGCCCGGCGTGATTGCGCGCCAGTCGGTCAGCCAGCCGGTGCAGACCGGCTACAAGGCGATTGACTCGATGGTGCCCATCGGCCGCGGGCAGCGCGAACTGGTGATCGGCGACCGCCAGACCGGCAAGACCGCACTCGCGGTGGACACCATCATCAACCAGAAAGGCAAGAACCTGTTCTGCATCTACGTGGCGGTCGGCCAGAAGAATTCCTCGATTGCGGCGGTGGTGCGCAAGTTCGAAGAGCACGGCGCCATGGAGTACACCACGGTAGTAGCGGTGTCGGCTTCCGAGTCCGCGGCGCTGCAGTACATCGCGCCTTATGCCGGTTGCGCCATGGGCGAATACTTCCGCGATCGCGGCCAGGACGCACTCATCGTGTACGACGACCTGACCAAGCAGGCCTGGGCTTACCGCCAGATTTCGCTGCTGCTGCGCCGTCCGCCGGGACGCGAAGCCTATCCGGGCGACATTTTCTATCTGCACTCGCGCCTGCTGGAGCGCGCGGCACGCGTCAATGCGCAATACATCGAGCGCACCACCGCGGGCAAGGTCAAGGGCAAGACCGGATCGCTCACCGCGCTGCCGATCATCGAAACCCAGGCGGGCGACGTGTCGGCGTTCGTGCCGACCAACGTGATATCAATCACCGACGGCCAGATATTCCTGGAAACCGACCTGTTCAACGCCGGCATCCGACCCGCCATCAATGCCGGCATTTCGGTGTCGCGCGTGGGCGGCGCGGCGCAGACCAAAATCATCAAGAAACTCGGCGGCGGCGTGAAGTTGGCGCTCGCCCAGTTCCGCGAACTCGCGGCCTTCGCGCAGTTCGCCTCGGATCTCGACGAGGTGACGCGCAAGCAACTGGACCGCGGCCAGCGCGTCACCGAGCTCATGAAGCAGAAACAGTATGCGCCGCTCAGCATCGCGGACATGGCGCTGTCACTGTACGCCGCCAACGAGGGTTATCTGGACGACGTGGACGTGAAGAAAGTGGTGGTGTTCGAAGCCGCCATGCACAGCTATTTCCAGGCGCATTTTGCCGCGCTGCGCGACCGCATCAACGCCAGCGGGGATTACGGCAGCGAGATCGAACACGGCCTGAAGAAGGCGGT
>DATEJV010000177.1:0-2219 GCA_035277745.1 Gammaproteobacteria bacterium
CCCCAGCGCCTGAGCCGCGCTTGCAGCGTGCGCGGGCTCAGCGGCCCGCCGCGCGGCCCGACGAACAGCGCCTGGTCTTCGGGCTTGGCCAACTGGCTGCGCACCTTGAGCCAGTCGTGCAGCGCGCCGAGCGCCTTGCGGCCCACAGGGACGACGCGGGTTTTCGCGCCCTTGCCGGTCACGCGCACTTCGGCGGCACCCGGATCAATTGCGTACCGCTCCAGCGACAGCAGTTCCGCGAGCCGCAATCCCGAGGAATACAACAGTTCCATGATGGCGCGGTCGCGCACCGCCTGCGGATCGTCGCCTTGGATGGCCAGCAACTGCGCCATCTGATCCGCGTCGAGCGTGGCCGGCAGGCGTTTTTGCGCCTTGGGTGCGGGCACGCCGTTGGCTGGATTGTTGCGCACCGCGCGCTCGCGCAGCAGGTAATTGTAGAAACTGCGGATCGCGGCCAACTGGCGTTGCAGGCTGCGCGGCGCGAGGCCCTGGCGATGGCGTGCGCTCACGAAGGCGCGCACATGGTGGATGTCCACCGCACCCCAATCGCTCAGCTGCTGCTGTTCACAGTAGCGCCGGAAGCTGTCGAGGTCGCGCGTATAGGCCGCCGCCGTGTGCGCCGAGAGACGGCGCTCGTGGGCAAGATGTCCGATGAAGTTCTGGATCGCGGCGCTGAGCGGTGCGCTCATTCCGGCCAGAGCGGCTGGATGGCCGCCGTCACCAGCTCGCCGATGCGCGCAAGAAATGCGGTGCCGAGCGTCGGGCCGAAACGGTCGGCCTCATGGCTGCCGACCGCGAGGAGGCCGAGCTTACCCTGCGCGCCGAGCGGCATGAGCGCGAGCGAAGTGATGCGCTCGGCCTGCGTGCCGAACAGGAATTCGAGTTGCGGGGCGCGCAGCCGCCCGACGTAAGGTTTGCCGGCCTTGAGGAATTCGTGCAGTTGCTCCAGACCGCCATCCCCGGGCTGCAGCCAGCGCGCCGGGCCGGCATCGGGATTGTCGCTGCGTTCGCTGATCAGGAACAGGCTGACTTCGTCGGCGCCGAAGCGGTTGCGCAATTCTTCCTGCACGGCATACAGGCGGTCGGCGAAGGTCTGGGCTTCAAGCAGTGCCAGCGCCAGGCGGTGGATGCGCTCGATGAGCGCGTCGTTGCCGCGCGCCACTTCGATCAGGTCCACGAGCTTGCGTTCCATCTGGCGGTGCTGTTGGCGCAGCACCTCGACCTGGCGCTCGATCAGCGACACCGCATGGCCGGCCGGGTGCGGCACCTTGAGCTTGGCAAGCACGTCCACGTGGCTTTCGAAAAATTCCGGATGCTGGACCAGATAATCCGTGACGGAATCTTCCTGTTCGGCGTGATCCGGCAGGCCGGACTTGTGCTCGATACTCATAGTTCGATGGTTCCGTCGTACACCCGGTTGGCCGGGCCGCGCATCCACATGGGCTCACCCTCGCCGGGCCAGCTTATCACGAGCCGCCCGCCGCGCAGCGCGACTTCCACGGTCTCGTCCAGCCAGCCGGCGAGTCTCCCCCAGGCGGTGGTGGCGCACGCGCCCGATCCGCACGCCAGGGTTTCGCCGGTGCCGCGCTCGAACACCCGCAGTTTCACGTGCGTGCGGTCCAGCCATTGCGCGAAGTTGACGTTCACGCGTTTTGGGAAGCGCACGTGGCGCTCGATCCTGGGGCCGAGTTCCGCGACCGGTGCGATGTCCACGTCCGGCACGTCGAGGATGGCATGCGGATTGCCCATGGAGACCACGCCGATCTCGTAATTGCGCCCGTCCACTTCCAGCTCGTAGGTGAGCGCGCGCTCGCGCGCCTCGAAGGGCACGCGCGCCGGCTCGAATTCCGGCACGCCCATGTTGACGCGCACGCTGTCGAGGTCGCTTACGTCCGCGATCAGCACGCGGCCGGCGGATTCCAGGCTGAGCTCGGGGCCGCGCGTGCGGCCGTTTTCCACCAGCAGGCGGCTCACGCAGCGCGCGCCGTTGCCGCACTGCTCCACCTCGCCGCCGTCGGCGTTATAGATGCGATAGTGCGCGGTGTGCGCCTTGTCGCGCGGCGCTTCGAGCAGCAGCAATTGATCGAAGCCCACGCCGGTGCGCCGGTCCGCAAGCTGTTGCACGCGCCGGGTATCCAGGCGCAGCGGCCGGTCCAGGGCGTCAATCACCATGAAGTCGTTGCCCAGGCCTTCCATCTTGCTGAAGGGGATTTTCACGC
>DATEJV010000178.1:0-2782 GCA_035277745.1 Gammaproteobacteria bacterium
GTGGAAGAACCACAGGAATTCGCGCGCCTTCTGCTCCAGCCTGACACTCACGTGCACCGCGTCGTCGGCGGACGGCGTGACCCGCAGTTCGCCCACGCCCGCGGTAACGGCGAGTGTTTCAATACCGCTCGCGGGAATGTCGACCGTCAGCGTACGCGTGCCGGCGGCCAAGGCCAGCGCCGGCAGGCTCAGCAGCAATCCCAGAGTGAGCAGGCGTTTCAAGCGGGCCTCAGATCTCCGCGCGATGGCGGCGCAGCCAGATGGTGCCGAGGATAAAGATAATCCCGATGCCCACGCCGATCCACATTTCCGGTACCGCAAACATGTGCGCCACCGAGCCGAAGGTGTACACGCTATGGCCCGACTGACCGAACATCTGGAAATCGCCGTGGAAACCCGTCTGCGATTCGGAGCCTGCGTAGCCGCCAACCAACATCGCGCCGCGACCGATGTGGCCCAGAATTCCATCGCTCAGGTAGTGGCTGCGGAACACAATCAGCTCGATAAGGATCGCACCGAGCGGAATCAACACCGCCCAGGCGAGCACCAGTTTCTTCGCCCAGGCCGAGCACAGCAGGAACCAGCCCCAGTAGGGCAGCAGCCACAGCGATTGCTGGATGAGCGCGAACGCCAGCACGATCCAAGTGAGGATGATGGTGCCGGGATAGAACGCCGCATGCAGCAGATTGACACCGATGATGCCCGCGGCAATCGTGAAAATGATGCCAGCCACGATTTCGGCAAGCACCACCAGCACGAACATGAACAAAGGCGCCGTCACCATGCCGGTGAAGAGCTTCGACAGCACGGTGGCGGTATCCGACACCGGCATGGAGCGCCAGAACAGCACGCTGCGGTCCTTGCGATCGGCGTACAGGCTGTCCATGAGATAGAACCACACCATGAACAGCATCACGACGTTGAAGATGCCCGCCATGGCCAGCATGGCGGCGTGCAGTCCGCCGCGCGCGTCGCCGCTGACGGTGCCAATATTGTTCACCGTGATCACGCCCTGATGCGCCGCCACGATCAGCGCCACGCCGCCGTAGAGGCTGCCCAGTACCACCAGGCAGGCCACCACGATCGGCACGATCCAGAGCGATTTGTGCTCCCAGACTTCGCGCTTCGCGAGCGTCCAATACGGCCGGATGGCGTTCATTGCATTTCTCCTTTCATCTTCGCCACGAACAGGTCGGCAATGCTCGGCGTGTGGATTTCGCCCAATTCCCGCAACTTGCCCTGATCCATACCTTCGTACAGGAACAATTTCTTGCCGAACACCTCGCGTTCATTCAGCGGTTTGAGCGCACGCGCCTGCTCGACGCGCTCCACGTTCACCAGCACTTCGGCGTACTTTTCCGCCACGCCCTCCATGGAATCGTTGAGCGCAATGCGGCCGTTATGGATGAACATCAGGTCGGTAAGCAGTTTTTCCACTTCCTCCACCTGATGGGTGGTGACCAGGATGGTGCGCTTCTCGTCAAAATAGTCGTTGAGCAGGTTCGAATAGAATTCCTTGCGATACAGGATATCGAGACCGAGAGTGGGTTCATCGAGAATCAGCAGCCGGGCGTCAATCGCCATGATCAGCGCCAGGTGCAGTTGCGTCACCATGCCCTTGGACAGCTGGCCGACCCGGCTGTGCTGGGTGATCTTGGTGCGCTCCAGGAAATGCAGCGCGCGTGCGCGACTGAAACGCGGATGTACCGCCTCCACGTACTCGATGGCGTTGGCCACCTTGAGCCAGCGCGGCAACGTGGCCACATCGGCGATGAAACACACTTCGTTCATCATTTTCTCGCGGCCCTTGCGCGGATCGTGCCC
Source organism: Gammaproteobacteria bacterium (assembly GCA_035277745.1). GTDB lineage: Bacteria > Pseudomonadota > Gammaproteobacteria > Natronospirales > REEB76 > REEB76. The sequence continues at coordinate 1,825 of DATEJV010000178.1, forward strand.
GAGCACGTCCAGCTCGCCGTCGAATTCGGTAAGTCCGAGGATCGCCTTGAGCGCGGTGGTCTTGCCGGCGCCGTTCGGACCGATGAGGCCCACAATGCGGCCCTCCTCGATGTCGAAGTCCACCTGGTTGAGCGCCGCCAAGGCGCCGTAATGCTTGGTGAGTCCGCGGGCTTTGATCAGCGTGCTCATGACTTGCTCCGTTTGCCGTCGTCCACGGCGTTCAGCAGTTCCCTGGGATCCAGGTCCAGGCGGCGGATGCGCAGCACGATCTGCGGCCATTCGGTTTTCATGAACACCTCGCGCTCGTTCTTCATGAGCGCGCGGCTCGCGCCGGTTTTCACGAACATGCCGAGGCCGCGGCGTTTTTCCACCAGTTCCTCATCCACCAACGCCTGGTATCCCTTGAGCACCGTGAGCGGATTGATCTGGTAGTCGGCGGCAATGGTGCGTACCGAGGGCAAGGGATCGCCTTCCTTGAGACTGCCCTCAAGGATCATGGACACTACCCGATCTCGCAATTGGCGGTAGATCGGCTGGTTGTCGCTCCATTTGGGATCCATGTGCCTCTCCGCTGCTGCTCTAGCGAACTAGAGCGCTATAGTTGAGCGTACCTTAACGGCCCAGACCGTCAAACACCAGCGCGTTGAACGCGCGCAGTGCAGCACCGGTGTCGAGGAACTGTCCGGGAGAAAATGCAGCCAGTGCTTGCATCAGCGAAGCCGCGGCCGCATCTTCTGTCGTACCCGCAGTGGTTGCAGGGACGTTGCCCGCCAGTTGCGTGGCCGCTACCTCGGTCAACTGCTCAGAGGTCGGCTGTACCACGATGGGCGCGAGCGCCACGCCAGTGGTGGCCGGGCGGCGCACGCCGTTGGCCTCGGCGTAACGCCAGTCGGCCTCGCTGGGCGTGACCACGATCGCACCAAGCTCGATGGGGTCGGCGGAAACCTTGACCGGAGTC
>DATEJV010000179.1:0-3737 GCA_035277745.1 Gammaproteobacteria bacterium
GACACCAAGCCGGAACTCGAAATCTACGCCGACGACGTGAAATGCAGCCACGGTGCCACCATTGGACAACTGGACGAACAGGCATTGTTCTACCTGCGCTCGCGCGGGCTGGATCTCGACACCGCGCGCGAAATGCTGACCGGCGCATTCGCCCGCGTAGTCGCCGACCGCATCGCCGCGCCCGCACTGCGCAGCTTTGCGCAGGCGCAACTCGCCACTGCGCTGCCCCAGGCGGCGGCCGAAGAATACGCATGAGCACGGTCCGCACTCCGCGTGCTACCCCCCGCCAGACCACCACGGGCTTCGACCCGCTTGCGTGGCGCAGGGATTTCCCGCTGTTGCAGCAAACCGTACACGGCAAGCCGCTGGTGTATCTCGACAATGCCGCCACCGCGCAAAAACCGCAGAGCGTCATAGACGCAATCGCGCGTTATTACCGCGAGACCAACGCCAACGTGCACCGCGGCGTGCATGCGCTCAGTGAGCGCGCCACCGCACAATACGAGGCGGCGCGCGAAAAGCTGCGCAGCTTCATCCATGCGGCCTCGGCGCGTGAAATCATATTTACGCGCGGCACCACGGAATCGCTCAATCTCGTGGCCCAGAGCTACGGCCGCAGTCACCTGCGGGCCGGCGACGAAATCATCGTGTCGCACATGGAGCATCACTCCAACATCGTGCCCTGGCAACTGCTGGCGGAACAGTTGCGCCTGGATATCAAGGTCATTCCGATCACCGATGAAGGCACGCTGGTGCCCGGTGCCTATGAACACCTGTTCAGTCCACGCACACGGCTGGTCGCGCTCGCGCACGTGTCCAACGCCCTCGGCACCGTGAATCCGGTGCGGGAGATGACGGCGCTCGCGCATCGTCACCACGTGCTCGTGGTGCTGGACGGCGCACAGGCGATGCCTCACCTCCCCGTGGATGTGCAGGAGCTGGATTGCGATTTCTATGCCTTTTCCGCCCACAAGATGTTCGGCCCCACCGGCATCGGCGTGCTATACGGAAAACAGGCGCTGCTCGAGAAGATGCCGCCCTGGCAAGGCGGCGGCGACATGATCCGCACCGTGCGCTTTTCCGGCAGCACCTGGAACGAGCTGCCGCACAAATTCGAGGCCGGCACGCCCCACATTGCTGGCGCCATCGGCCTGGGCGCGGCGGTGGATTATCTTCAGAACGTCGGCATGGACCGCATTGCGCGGCACGACCGGGAACTGCTGGACTACGGTATTGAGCGGCTGCAGCACGTCCGTGGCCTCAGACTCGTGGGCACCGCACCGGCCAAAGTGGGCGTGTTGTCGTTCGTGATGGATGGCATCCACCCGCACGACATCGGCACCATCGTGGATCAGGAAGGCGTGGCGATCCGCACCGGCCACCATTGCGCCATGCCGGTGATGGAGCGCTTCGGCATTCCCGCCACCGCGCGCGCCTCGCTGGCCTTGTACAACACCCGCGATGACATTGATGCCCTGGTCGCGGCGCTCGGCAAGGTGCGCGAGGTATTCCGCTGATGGACCTCCGGGAACTTTATCAGGATGTGATCGTGGATCACAACCGCAGTCCGCGCAATTTCCGCAAGATCGCCGACGCCACGCGCACCCAGGAAGGCTTCAACCCCCTGTGCGGCGACAAGCTGATGTTGTATCTCAAGCTGGACGGTGACCTCATCAGCGACGTGAGCTTCGAAGGCTCCGGCTGTGCAATTTCAGTCGCTTCGGCTTCGTTGATGAGCCAGAACGTCAAGGGCAAGACTATTCGGGAAGCCGAACAGCTCTTTAGCCGGATGCGCGCGCTGCTTACCGGAGACGGCCAGGACCTTGATCTGGAAGCACTGGGCAATCTCGCTGCACTCTCCGGCGTAAGCGCATATCCATCGCGCGTGAAGTGCGCGAGCCTGTGCTGGCACGCCCTGAATGCCGCATTGCGGTCGCCCGCCCAGGCACGGCCCGCCGAAGTGTCCACCGAATAGCCATGTACGATCGCACGCCCATTCCGCTGAGGCGCGCCTGCAAGGCGCGCATGGTGCCGTCGGGCAACGAGGTGATCCTGCCCGAAGGCCTCGTCCTGAACGTCACGCAATCGCTGGGCGGGAGCTTCACCGTGTACGTCGAGGGCAACCTGTTCCGCGTGGCCGGCGAGGACGCCGATGCGCTTGGCCTCGAGCCGCCCGAGCAGCCCACGCTGCCGGCAAACCACAGCGAAAGCGACGTGGAGAAGCTCGTCTGGGAGCAGATGAAGACCTGCTACGACCCCGAGATCCCCATCAACGTGGTGGACCTGGGGCTGGTGTACGAATGCAAGCTCAACGATCTGCCGGAGGGCGGCAAGCGCGTGGACGTGAAGATGACGCTCACCGCGCCCGGCTGTGGCATGGGCGAGGTGCTGTCGCGCGACGTCAAGGAGAAACTCGAGTCCGTGCCGTCCGTGAAACAGGCGCATGTCGAGATCGTGTTCGATCCGCCCTGGAACCGCGGCATGATGTCGGACGAAGCCAAGCTCCAGCTTGGCATGTACTGAAAGTCACCGGAGTCAAGCCATGGCCGAATGGGTGAACGTCGGTTCGGTGGAGGAAATTCCACCCGGCCAATACAAAACCATAGACATCCACGACGTGCTGATCGCGGTCTTCAATGTGGCAGGCACGTTCCATGCCATCGAAGATGTGTGCACCCACGACGGCGGCATTCTCACCGGCGGCACCATCGACGGCAAGGTGATTACCTGCCCGCGCCACGGCGCGCAGTTCGACATTCTCACCGGAGAGGTGCTCGCCCCGCCCGCTTACGAGCCGGTGGCGACATTTCCGGTGCGCGTCCACGAAGGCATGGTACAGGTCAAAGACGATCGCTGGGATTGAGTCGGCTCGCGCAGCTGCGCCGGGTTTGCGCGCCGGCGGCGTCAGCTGATTTACCGCTTGGAATCGTGCCGGTCTGAATCCGGGCTCTCGACCCTGTATTCGCCCTCGATGGTGACTCCAGCGTCGCGTCCAGCTCTCTTCTGGCGGCGCGCACCGATCCGGCGCAGCCGGCTCCAGATGTAAAAGACCAACACGAACACCGCCGCGGCGCACAGCAGCGCCACCACGACGACCAGCCCTGTGACCAATACCAATGCGGCGATGATCACCAGCAATGTCATGAATGCCGCCCGGCGCACGCCTCCGCCGTCAAGGCGGCTGCGCAAGCGCATGAGGCGGTACCGGCTTCGCAGGCTCATTTCACCAGAAACTTTTGGTTGATTTCCACGGCCGCTGCCGCGACATCAATCGCGGTCATGTCATTCTCTGCGCTGCCCTCGGGCGGCGCAAATGCCAGGCGCCGTTCCGGTGCGTTGACGGTCTGCCAGCGCAGTGCCGTGGACGAACGCCGGCGCGGAAAGAACGCCGCTGTACGGCAATTCAGCGCCGCGGCCACGTGCAGAGGTCCCGTCGAGCCGCTGATGAACAGGTCACAGAATTGCAGGTGCCGGGCGAAATTCACCAGGCCTTCGCGCGAGACATACAGAGTGTGAGGGATCCCGCCCAACTGCGATGCCAGCAACTGTACTTGAGCTTCTTCGCCTGGCCCGGCGGTGAGCACGACATGATGGCCGCCATGCGCATGCAGACCGCGGAGCAGTTGCGCGTACTGCCCGAGGGAAAGATTGTGCGCCGATCCGCCGTGCCCGGTATGCAAGAAAACCAAGCGGCGAGAGGATGGCACTGAATTGGCCTGCATGAATTTCTGCCGCAA
>DATEJV010000180.1:0-11935 GCA_035277745.1 Gammaproteobacteria bacterium
CCCACCAGCCCGAGCATCAAGGCTTCGATCAGCACCGAGCACAGCACCGGCGTGCGCGCGAAACCCAGCGCGCGCAGCATGGCGATTTCCTGGGTACGCGCCGCGACGGCCGTATACATGGTGTTGACCGCGCCGAACACCGCACCGCCGCCCATGAGTATGGCGATAATCACGCCGACGATGCCGATGAACAGGCTCAAGCCCTGGGCCTGCCCGGCGAAGTAATCCGATTCGCGCTGCACGCTCACGTTCAACTGCGGGTTGTGTTCGAGCGATTGCTGGAATTCCGGGAACGCACTCGCGCTCGCGAGTTTCGCGTACATGGAACTCACGGAGTTGCCGCGCTGGTAGGCGCCCTGCAGCACCGGCAGGCTGGTCCAGATCTCGGAATTGTGCAGCCCGCCGCCGTCATCGAAGATGCCCACGACCTTCCAGTCATAGCGACCCGAATGCAGCGTGTCTCCGAGCTGCACGCCCTGAAACAGGCGTGCCGCATCGGCACCCACGATGACTTCATTCAGTCCGGGCGACAGCATGCGCCCGGCGATGATATGCACCCTGGGATGCGCCTGGAACGCGGCGGCCGTCACGCCGCGAAACGACACGTTCGACTGCAATCCGCTGCCGCGTTTTTTCAGGCTGATCTGCACCAGCAATTCAGGCGAGACCAGCGGGCCGTCCGGGCCCTGGGCCACACCCGGCGCCTGGCCCACGGTGAAATCGCTGTTGCCGGCGAGCACGCTGTTCACTTCGCTGCCCGCGCCCCCGCGCAGCACGATCACGACATCCGGCGATCCGGTGGTGGCGAGCGTTGCGTGGAATCCCGCGCGGATCGACAGGATAGCGACCACCACCAGCACCACGCCCGCGAACCCGACTACCGCCACCAGCGAGGAATCCAGCCGCCGGCCGAGATTGCGGAAATTCATCAGGCTCACCGCCGCGAGTTGCTTCAGGCCGTTCATCCCGCGCTCCTCAGCGCCATCACTACCTGCAAACGCACCGTGCGGCTGACCGGCAAGAGCGCCGCCAGTACACCCAGGAGCAGCATCAGCAATACGCCCAGCCCCGCACCCTGCACGGGTAAATACAGCCCCGGCAGGAATTGCAGCAGCGCGCCCGGAATGGCGCCGATCACCGCATAGGACAGCGCCAGCCCGCAGATGCCGCCCACCAGGGTGAGCAGCAGCGATTCCGCGAGCACCAGGCCCACCAGGCGTGCGTTACCGAATCCCACGGCCTTGAGCACCGCCAGCTCGGCGGTGCGCTCGCGCACGGACTGCGCCATGGTGTTGGCGGTCACCAGCAGCATGGTGAACAGCACGGCGCTCACCACGGCGGTCACGATCGCGCCGATATCGCCGAACTGCGCCGCAAAGTTCGAGACAAACGCCTTCTCCGTCGAGGTGCGGGTCTCGTAGGGGGAATTGGCAAACAGTGCATCCACAGCCGGTGCCACTTGGCCGGCTGCGGCCGGATTGGCGATCTGCAGCACAAACCAGCTCACGCTGTTGTTGGCAAAGGCGCGCGCATCATCCAGATACCGATAGTGCATGAACAGCTGATTGTCGCCGCCTCGCTGGCTGCTGGTGTAGATGCCGTCCACGACCACGTCCCAGGTGTTGTTGCCTTTGGCATCGCGCCAGATGTTGGAACGCAGCGGAACCTGCTGGCCGATTTTCCAGCCGTAGGCCTGGGCGAGCGCCGCCCCCACGATTACCCCGCGTTTGTCCGCAAGCCATGCCCGTTGCTGCGCGACCGGTATCGAGTACTCGGGATACATCGCGAAGAAATCCTGACTGCGCACCGCCATGGCGAAGATGGGGTTGCGGGGATCCTGGTAATAACCGCCCACCCAGGCCTGAGGATTCACACGCTCCACGCCTTTGACGTCGGCGATGCGCTCGCCATAGCTGATGGGCAGCGAGACGGTGAGCGACACCGCACTCATGGTGAGCAGGCGATCGGCGCCGGCATAATTCGCGCCCAGCGTGAACGCCTCGCGGATCGCCATGAGCATGCCGAACAGCAGGAACGCGAACACCACCGACAACAGCGTGAACACCAGGCGTGTCTTGTGGCGCGTGAGATTGGACCAGAGCAGTGGGAGATATTTCACCTTGGCGATTCCCGTGCCGTGCGCTGCGCACCGCACCCGGGTTCCCGGATCACGGCGTGGAAATTATTGCCCGTGCCGCCCGCGATTGCCAGCCCACAGCATCACTACCCGCGCATGACAAATATCATGCGCTGCGACGGCGTGACATTCGTCACATCCAAGTCCTGACGGATGGGACTCGTAGCGCCGCGGCTTGAGTCGCATCCTGTGTCCACTGAAACCGGAGAGGCGCATGCACGACATCGCACAGTCTCAAACCGTGATCGCCGCACTCAGAAACGTCACCAAGCGTTACGGCGCGGTCACCGCCGTGGACCGCCTGAGCCTCGGTGTCCGTCGCGGGGAAGTGCTGGCGCTGCTCGGCCCGAACGGCGCGGGCAAAACCACCAGTGTCAACCTGCTGCTGGGCCTCGCCTGGCCCACGAGCGGCAGCGCGGAAATCTTCGGACTGCCGCCGCGCGAGGTGGCCGCGCGCCGGCGCATCGGCGCCATGCTGCAGGGCGCGCAACTCGGCGGCCATGCGCGCGTCGCCGAGGTGATCGCACTGTATTCGGGTTATTACCCCGATCCGCTGCCGGCCGCGCAGGTGATGCGCACCGCCGGGCTGGATGGCCTCGAAAACCGGCCGGTGGTGAAACTCTCCGGCGGCCAGAAGCAGCGGCTCATGTTCGCGCTCGCGATCTGCGGCAATTCCGAGCTGCTGTTCCTCGACGAACCCACCGTGGGGCTGGACGTGGAAGCGCGCCGCGGATTCTGGCACAGCATCCGCGAACTCCGGCAGGCCGGCCGCAGCATCGTGCTTACCACCCATTATCTGGAGGAAGCCGACGCGCTCGCCGACCGGATCGTGGTCATCAACCGCGGCCGCGTAATCGCCGACGGCACACCGGCCGACATCAAACGCACGGTCGCGCAACGTCACATCCGCTGCATCACCAGTCTCGGCGCTGCACAGATCGGAACGCTGCCCGGCGTGACCGCGGTGCGGCAGGACGGCGCGCGGCTGGACATCGTCGCTGCGCATCCGGAAAGCACGCTGTTCGAGATGCTCAAGCTGGATCCCGAGCTGCATGAACTCGAAGTCACCGGCGCGAAACTCGAAGAGGCCTTCCTGGCGCTCACCGATGAGCACCACGAGGAGCAGGCCGCATGAATACCGAAAGCGTCAAACAAACTTCGGATACTCTTATTTCATCGTCATTCCCGCGAAAGCGGGAATCCAGTGACTCAAATGCCTGGACCCCCGCTTCCGCGGGGGTGACGAATAAATCAAGACATTGGGATTGGCGCGACACGCTCAGCGTATATCTGCGCGAAGCCGGGTTCCAGTTCTGGGACACCGTGCGCATGCCGGGCTTCGCCCTGCCGACGCTGCTGTTTCCCACCATGTTCTACGTGTTCTTCGGCTTGATCTTCGGCAAGGGCGGCGATCACCAGATGGCCACCTACATGCTTGCCACCTACGGCACCTTCGGGATCATGGCGCCGGCGTTGTTCGCCTTCGGCTTGGGTGTGGCCATGGAGCGCGAGCACGGAGTCCTCGCCATGAAGCGCGTGGCGCCGATGCCGCCGCTCGCCTATCTGTTTTCCAAGACTGTAATGGCCATGCTGTTCGCGCTGGTCATCGCGCTGCTGCTCTTCGTGCTGGGCGCGCTGTTCGGCGGCGTGACGCTGCCGCGCGCCGACTGGTGGCTGCTTGCGATCACGCTCATCGTCGGCACGCTGCCGTTCTGCGCGCTAGGACTCGCGGTCGGCCTGCGCGTCGGCGGCCAGGCGTCCGCCGCAATCATCAACCTCATTTACCTGCCGATGTCGTTCCTCTCCGGCCTGTGGGTGCCGCTGCAGGTTTTCCCCCACTGGTTGCAGCAGCTGGCCAGGATATTCCCGGCGTATCACCTGGCGCAGATCGCCCTGGGCATCGTGCATCAGGGTGACGGCAGCCGATTCTTCATGCACCTGATTTATCTGCTGCTGTTCACCGTGGTATGCCTCGGGTTTGCCCAGCGCAGCTGGCGGCGGATACAGGATCGTTAACTGGAGAACTCGCATGAGCAGCAAGCAACAAGGCTTGGCCCGCAGCGGCCTCATCATCTCATTGCTGATCGCCACGGCGGTACTGGTGTTGTTCCTGCTGCCCACGCCGAAACCCGGCGCACCCACGCAAGCGACGGTTGCCGCCACTGCAGCCGCTACGTCAGCGAATTGCATTGAGACCCCGGCAGGATTCAGCTCACCCGCCGTGCTCGCAAGCGTTGCGCCCACCAGTTTGTGGCAAGGCTGGACGCATGCCGCTCCAATCACACTCAGCGCCACGCCGGCCGCGACACTGGTGGACCAACCCGTCACGATTCGCGTCAGCGGCCTCAGACCCGGTGAACCGGTGACGCTGCGTGCCAGCATGCCGGATTATCAAAAACGCACCTGGGTTGCGCAGGCAACCTTCATCGCCGACCGCGACGGCGTCGTGGACGTGACGCGCCAGGCACCGCGGTACGGCAGTTATTCCGGCGTACACGCCATGGGTCTCATCTGGTCCATGCTGCCGCAGAACGTCAACACGCCGCAGGACATCATGTACAACACAGCGCTCGGCAGTACGAGCTACGCGCTCAAACTGGAAGCTCTGGCCGATCAAAGAGTGCTCGCGCAGGTCATGTTCACCCGTTATCTGCAAACGCCGGAGGTGACCAGAATCGAACTCAACGGCGATGGCCTGCTGGGCGAGTTGTACACTCCGGCGACGCCAAGTGCCCATCCGGCGGTGCTGGTGCTCGGCGGTTCGGAAGGCGGCTGGCTGTCGTCATCGCCGGAAGCCGCGTTGCTCGCCTCGCACGGCTACACCGCATTGGCGCTCGCCTATTTTCAGGGATTCCAGTCCTTCGATCCGCGCCTCGCCCGTTTGCCGAAGATGCTGAGGGATATTCCGCTGGAATATTTCGCCAAGGCGGCCGACTGGCTCAAACAACAGCCCGGTGTTGATGCGAAGCATGTGGCCATCATCGGCTGGTCCAAGGGCGCGGAAGCTGCGCTGATCACCGCCGCCGCCTTTCCCAGGAATTTCAGGCGGTGATCGCTTTCATGCCGAGTTCGGTGGTGTGGTCCGGCATTGCGTACGGCCCCGGCCCGATTTCTTCTTCCTGGACGCTGCACGGCAAACCGCTGCCCTGGGTGAATCCCGTGATCAATCCGGCGATGTTCAGCAGCGGGAAGCCGCTGGCGTTCGTCGGTCCCTATCGGGATGGGTTACAAGACGCGGCTGCAGTCGAAAGAGCCGCCATTCCGGTGGAACGCATCGCGGCGCCGGTATTGCTGGTATCGGCCAGCGACGATCAGATCTGGCCTTCGTCGCTCATGGCGCGCCAGATCATGCAGCGCCTCGCTGCACGCCATCATGCTTACGGCGATGAATCGCTGTGCTACGCCGGCGCCGGGCATGACATTCAGGCGCCCTATCGGCCCACGAATGCCAGCGTCGTCGGCGTGCCCGGCGGCCGCTTTGCCTTCGGCGGCAACCCGACCGCCTATGCGTACGCCGATCGCGACGCCTGGCACAAAGTCTTGACGTTTCTGCATTCCGCCCTTTAGACCGCTCGACAAAATGCATAACACTGCAATTCTTGCCACCTCTCCCCTGGCGGGAGAGGGTTGGAGTGAGGGGGATCAAGAAACTATTCTTTACACACCATCAGCAAGGAGAAAACCATGGCATATTTCATCAACAAACTCATACTCAGCGGTTTGACGACAGGCGCAGCACTGTTATTGGCCGTTTCCGTCTCGGCCGCACCGCACGCCCAGTCACATGCAGCAGTTGCCAGCGTCGCGCCCGCCGGCACTCTCATGATCGGCAACTTCGAGGGCAAGACCACGCCGAACAAGCAGTACGGCACGCTCGTCATCAATCACCGCCCGGAATTCGGCTGGGGCTGGTCGGTGACCACCGATCAGCGCGCCGGCGGCAATTCGATGGCCAAGATCGCCTTGATTCATCCCGGTGCTGCCGGTACCAAGGGCGCCTTGCAGATAAGCGGTGAAATCAAACCAGGCTTCCCCTACGGGCCGTGGGCCGGCGCCATCTGGTTCCCGGGCCACGAGCCCATGCAACCCGCTGATCTCTCTGACAAGAAGGAACTGACTTTCTGGGCACGCGGAAAGGCCGCGAGCTACAACCTGATGCTGATGTCAGGAAACCCCGGCGGTATCCCGTTATATGCTGCGTTCGTGACCACGCCCAAATGGAAGGAATACCATATTCCCCTGGCGACCTCATTCCCCAACGCCGACTGGAAGCAGGTGTATTTCCTCGCCTTCAGCGCCGCAAACCCGGGGGAATTCCAGTTCGATCTGGACCAAGTGACACTGCATTGAACGTATGAACGCAAACGCAAAGACAATCTGGCGGCCGGCAGTGAAGCCGTTTCTCTGGCTTCACCATCGGCTGCTGCCGAATAATTCGCAATTTGGATGGACGCCCTATCTGTGGCTGCCCTACCTCACTTTTTTCTTTCTCGACTACACGAACAAACCCTTTGGGGCGGTACGCTGGACTCTGTATGCGATATCGGGGCTGGTGTTCATCGCGCTGTACTTCCGCGCCTACCATGCCGCCAATCGCGGCGCCACGCGCGAACTCGGCTGGATCATCACCGCCATCGCCCTGCTCGGCTGCAGCTTCATGTGGCCGAACGGCAACGGTCTGGTATTTTTCATTTACGCCGCCGCATTTTGCGGCAGCCTCGGTACCGTCAAGAACGGGGTGCGGGCGCTGTTGCTGATCATCGTCGCGTGTGTGAGCAGCGCGGCGCTGGCGAATGTTGATCTCATGGTTTTGAGTTACATTCTGTTCTTCGTGATTGTCCTCGGTCTCGCCAATCTTTATTTCGGCGAGATGGGCCGCAAGAACCGTGTGCTCAGGCTTTCGCAGGAGGAAATCCGCAAACTTGCCGCCAGCGCCGAGCGCGAGCGCATCGCGCGCGACCTGCACGACCTCCTGGGCCACACGCTCACGCTCATCACCGTCAAGGCGGAATTCGCCGCCACGCTCGCGGAGCGCGATCTGGCGGGTGCGGCGCGCGAAATCCGCGACGTGGAGCGCATCTCGCGCGAGGCACTCGCCCAGGTGCGCGAGGCGGTGGGCGGATATCGCAGCGGCGGCCTGATCGGCGAGCTCGCCAACGCGCGCGTAGCACTCACCGCGGCCAACGTCCGGCTGGCAGAAAAAGTGGAGCCGCCGAAGCTCTCCCCGGCGCAGGACTCGGTGCTCGCCATGGTGCTGCGCGAAGCTGTAACCAATGTGATCCGGCATTCCGGTGCGCATCACTGCCGCATCGAACTCGAAAACCGCGACCGGCAATTGCGCCTGCTGATCGAGGACGACGGTCGCGGCGGTGTCCTGCATGAGGGGCACGGCCTCAAAGGCATGCGCGAACGGCTGCAGACGGAAGCCGGCCGTTTGGAGGTTGACTCCGGCCACGGCGGCACGCGCTTGATCGTACTGTTGCCGGCGAATCCTTCCGCTCCGGACAGCGGACCGGCTATGGCTCAAGCATGATCAAGGTGCTTGTCGCCGAGGATCAGGGCATGATCTTGGGCGCGCTCGCCGCCATGCTCGACCTCGAAGAGGACATTTCTGTGGTGGCGCGCGCCGCCAACGGCAAGGAAGCACTCAAACTCGCGGCCGAATTCCACCCCGACGTCGTGGTCACCGACATCGAAATGCCGGGCATGACCGGCCTGGAATTCGCCGCGGCGCTGAAGGAAAAACCGCATGCCGCCAGAGTCATCATCGTCACCACGTTTGCGCGGCCGGGCTATCTGCGCCGCGCGCTCGATGCGGGCGTCAAGGGCTACCTGCTGAAGGACGCGCCGGCGGAACAACTGGCGAATGCTGTCCGCAAAGTGCACGCGGGTGGCAAGGTGATTGCGCCGGAACTCGCCACCGAAGCCTGGGAAACAGAAGACCCACTCAACGACCGCGAGCGTCAGGTGCTGCGCCTCGCTGGAGATGGTCTCGCCAGCGCCGACATCGCCAAACAGCTGTTTCTTTCGGAAGGCACGGTGCGCAACTACCTGTCGGAAGCCATCGGCAAACTCGGTGCCGCCAACCGCATCGAAGCCGCGCGCATCGCGCGTCAGAAAGGTTGGCTTTAGTCGCAGCAAACACGCAGCCGATCATCGGTATCCCCGGGGTTCCGGCTTATTGCAGTGGAGGGCTCTTCGGCGCGGTCTCCAGCGGCGGGCGCGGCATGTCCTTGCGCACCGAGACCACGCCGGGGAGCTTCGCCACCCGTGCCGCTTCGGCGGGTGCGAGCTTCACCGTCATGCCGTTCATGGCATAGAAATACACAAAGGTGGGCGCCACGGTGCGCCCCAAGACAGTGTCCATGGCCGCAAGGAATTTTTCCTGCTGCGCCTTGAGATAGGTGAGATACGCACGGCTTTCGGGACTGTTCAAATCGAGGGACCGTGCACCGGTGACAGCGGGATTGGTGGGCGCCAAGCCTGGAACGCCGCCCGCGTAGGTTGTCAAAGGCGCAGCGCTGAGCTGCACGATGTACAGCTGCGAGCCGGTGGAATTCACCGCACCAATAACTGAAGCTTTTGTGTTTGTCCCGATCACCGGAGCCATTTGCGGCGCACTCCGCGGCGTACTGCTGCATGCGCCCAGCAGCACAGCGCATATCGGCAACATTGCCACCAGCGGAATACCGACCAAGAAACGCACGCTACGCTCCAAGGCCGCAAGTGGGCCGCGAAACATGCACGCACCTGTCATCCGGGTACGCGCGTGACGCAATCACGGAAGCGCCGGTTTCCTGCCACTCCGCCTGCACGCTCGCTGCACACATTGCATTACGCGCACTTCCGGCGACGCAGCAGCGACACGCCCATGCCCAAACCCAGTGCCAGGAGCATCAGCAGACCCAAACCGCCGCCGCCACCGCTGGACGGCGACTGCACGCTGAAACTCACGCTGCCGAAGGTACCGCCACCGGGCGGGGGTATGGTCACCGACACCGCATAGGTACCGGCGCTGGCAATCGCCGATGCCGGCACGGTTGCAGTCAATTGCGTGGACGACACGAAGGTCGTGGTGAGCGTCGTGCCGTTGAAATTGACCATGGCGCCGTTCACGAAGTTGGTGCCGTTCACCGTAAGGGTGAATCCACCTCCGCCCGCGGTGGCGCTGGTGGGTGAAATGGTCGTGACCGTCGGTTCAGCCGCCACGTTCTCGGTAATGGGCACTACGATAAAGGGCGTGTTCGGGTCATTGCCCAGCACGCACAGCACACCGCCGTAGTTGCCCGCCGTGAGCGCGGCAGGATTGAACTGCACGGTCACCGTGCCGGTGGAATTCGGCTGCACGGCACCGCTCATGGCGCTGAGTGTCACCCCCGGTATGGCACTCACGCCGCTGCCCGAGCAATTGAGCGTACCCGTGAGTTCAAACGCCAGCGACATGCTGCCGGTGGCATTCTTGTCCACGGTGGTATTCGGACCCAGCAAGGCCCAGGTTCCATTTCCCGGCGCTCCCGACGCCTGCCCAAACAGATTACCCGGGTCAATGAGCGAACCGCTGCCGCCGCCGGGCGCGGATTCGAACCAGTACCAGGTTTCGTTCGCGCACCCGCTCCCGGACTTGAAGGCGCAGCTGTCATTGAAGGTGGGGACCACCAGCAGCCAATACTTGCCCGCGGGCAGATTGAGCGCTGGCGCCCCGGCTGTGGCGAGGTCAAGATCGATGTTGCTGAATTTGGTGTCCGTGGTCACACCCGCCGCCGTGGGGGCCGCCGTAAAACTCCACAGATAGTCATTCTTGCCGTCTTCCGGATTGCCCGCCGGTTCGCCGCTGGCATCTGCATACACGTACCAGGATATTTGCGTGGCATCCGCTGCGGCGCCGGCCGCCGTCGAACTTTGCGCAAAGCCCTCGGCGTTGATATCGGTGACACTGCCCGCCACCGGCATGCTGAAGGTATCGGCGCTGTAAAGGCCGTGACCGTCGCCGGTGAAATAGGACGAGGGGACGCCACTCTCACTGCTGTCGGAAGGTCGGTTCACGATCGGCACGGGACTGCCGGCGCGCGGTACGGATCCAGTGCCGGTGTCAGCCATGAGCGGGTTCGCGGGGCTGCCGGCCAGGCTGGCGACGCTGTGGAGTGTCCAGTTGAGCACACCGGGGCCGGTGTTCTGGATGGTCAGCGTCTGGGCCTGGGTGCTGCCGCCGGCGGTGAGTGCCTGCGTGAATGAACTGGGCGTGACGCCCATCTTCGGCTGCGGTACGGCATTGAACACCGCCACCGGGAAATGCTGTGTCGGCGCGGCACTGCCGTCGGGCTCGGGGCTGCTGGTGGTGAAATCCACGCGCCCGAAGACCCATTGGTTGACGGTCAGTCCGGCCATTGAAGCCGTGAATGTCAGCGTCTGGGTCGCGCCCGGATTCAGAGTGAAGGAGGTCGGACTCACGGTCAGCCAGGACACGGTTGACGTCACGCTGTAATTGAGCGCCACGCTCTGCACCGAGGTAAGAGTGCGCGTCCAGCTGCAGCTCGCCTGGCAGTTGGCGTTGCCGAGGCTCGGCAGATTGATTTTGGTGGGGTCGCCGCCGCTGTCCGGATTGTCGGCGTCGAAATTGGCCTTGGTTTCCTCCAGCACGAAGCCGGCACGCGCCGCCACGTTGACCTGGATGCGGCCCGCACCCGCGCTCTGCGGCGTCGGCGGTTCCGGTTCCGTAACCGTGCAGGCGTTGGCCGTCGCGTTGGCGGCATCGCATTGATCGTGCAGGTTCGCATCCGGCACCGCCGTGGTCATGAGCGCCGACTTGATGGCCATCGGATCCCAGCCGGGATGCAATTGCATCAGCAGCGCGCCCGCACCCGTGCTGTGCGGCGTGGCCATGGACGTGCCGTCGAGGAATCCGAAAGTTTCCTGCTGATTGTCCGGACAGGTGGAAGGTGTGACGGTGTAGCACGGATCCGCCAAGGCGCCCAAGATGCTCACACCCGGCGTCATCACGTCCGGCTTGATCAGGCTGTCGAACGCATTCGGCGTTGCGGGATAGGTACCCACGGGTCCGCGCGAGCTGAAACCGGCCACGAAGTCCGCGGCGGATGTATTGCCGCTGCTGTACGTGGCACCGGAAAGTTGCGCCGTCAAAGTCGCCGTGCCGCTGCCCGTGATCCAGTTTCGCAACGTATTCCCGTCAGTGGCGTCAATCAGCGTGCCGGGTATGTCGTATTGCTCCGCCACCATGAGACTACTGCTGCTGCCGGTGGTGGCAATCACCACGGCGCCCGCGCTACCCTGCTTGGCGTCATCCGCCTTGTCCACCAGCGCAATCGCGCCGCGGTCGCAGAGCACGATGGCGCCAGCGGGCAATGCCGGCGTGGTAAAGGTCTGGCCTGCGGGTACGGCGAAGGGATACAGGCACTGCGCGGCATCGGTTTGCGCGTTGCCTGAGGGCTGCACATAGGCCTCGCCTGACTGGGAATACTTCTGGCTCGTGTAGTTCGCCGTCAACCAAGCGTAATACTGCGTGCTGTAGGTATAGGCGCTGCTTCCGGCGTACACGATCTGGGCGGAACCAAAACCGCCGGTCGCGCCCTGACCGCTGATGGTGCCGGTCGGAGTTCCCGTGCCGCCGCTGAAATTCTCCAGATTGTTCGGACCGAACTGCCCGTCATGGGTGCCGGCGGCTACGGTCATGACCCAGGGCCCCAAGTGCTGCACCGCATACTGGCTGCCCGGCGTCTGGCTGTTCGGCGGATTTTCGGGTCCGCCATTGCCGGCGGCGGCGGACACGAAGATGCCCGCCTG
>DATEJV010000181.1:0-7951 GCA_035277745.1 Gammaproteobacteria bacterium
TTCCGAACTCATCATGGGTCAGGCGCTGAAGAACCTGGGTTTCGACCGGGATTCTTATTGTGTTTCCAGCAAGGTATTCTTCGGCTGTCGTGACCAGCCGCGCCCCACGCAGCACGGCCTGTCGCGCAAGCACGTGACCGAAGCCTGCCACCAGGCGCTTGCGCGCCTGCAGGTGGATTACCTGGATCTGTATTTCTGCCACCGCCCGGATCCGGAGACGCCCGTCGAGGAAACCGTGCATGCCATGCACAACCTGATACGGCAGGGTAAAGTGCTGTACTGGGGCACGTCCGAGTGGCCGGTCGAAACCATCGTCGCGGCGCACCGGATCGCGCGTGAACGTAACTTGACGCCGCCCAGCATGGAGCAGCCGCAATACAATCTGTTCACGCGTGCGCGCGTGGAACAGGAATACGCAAAGCTGTATCTGGATTACGGCATGGGCACCACCATCTGGTCGCCGCTGGCCTCAGGTGTGTTGAGCGGCAAGTATGCCAAGGGCATTCCCAAGAATTCGCGCCTCAACCTGCCGGGTTACGAATGGTTGCGCGACCGGCTGCACACGGATGAAGGGCACCGGCGCCTGGGCGCGGTCGAAAACCTGGCGGCCATTGCCCGCGAACTCGACATGAGTGTGAGCCAGCTGGCGATCGCCTGGTGCCTGAAGAACCGCAATGTCAGTACCGTGATCCTGGGAGCCTCGCGCCTGGAACAGTTACGCGAGGATCTGGGCGCGCTGGCGCAGGCTTCCAAACTCCAGCCCGATGTCGTAGCGCGCATCGAGGCTGCAGCCAGCGCATGAGCCCGGTGCTCTCGCAGTCGCAAGTGGCGCAAATCCATCGCTTCATGCGCGCGGCGGCGGAAGCCTACAATCGCGCGGACATTGCCACGGCGGTGAACGGTTGCCAGCAGGTTCTGGGACTGCATGCAGAGTTCGCGCAAGCCTGGCATTTGCTGGGGCTGTGCCGCTGGCAGCAAAGCCAATTGACCGCGGCCGCCGATGCCTTGGAGCGCGCGGCCGGACCACAGCCGCGTGATGCGCAGGTCATGCACGATCTCGGCAACGTGTATTCGGACCAGGGCGCTTGGTCTCTGGCGGTACACGCTTATCTCAAGGCCCTCGATTTGCGCCCCGGGCATGCCGAGAGTTTCCTCAACATGGGCGCGGCCTACGAGAATCTGGGAGAGCACGATCAGGCCGAGCGCGCCTATCAACGTGCGCTGGCGCTGAACCCGCAGCTTGCGAGTGCGGCTGCAAGCCTGGCGTCACTCGCGGAAAGCGCCAATCGCCTGGACGATGCGGCGAGCCTGGTTGGGCGCGCGCTGGCGCTGGATGCCGCGGATCCGGTCGCCAATCTCACCCAAGCGCAACTGGATTTGCGTGCCGACCGGCCGGATGCGGCGGCCGCACGCCTGCGGAATCTGCTGGAGAAACCACTTCGGCCACGCAACCGCTCGTTGGCGCTGGCGCGCCTCGGCGCCATATATGAGCAACGCGGCGATTATGCGCAGGCGTTTGCGGCGTTCGAGAGGTCCAAGCAGGCGTTGAACACCGGGGAAGCGGCGCCCGGTCCGGGCGTTTACACCCCGGCCACCGTTGAACGCGTTGCCCGGCATCTCGACCGCCTGGTGGCGGACCCGGCGAGCGGCCCGACGCTGAACGGGGAAACACCGGCATTCCTGGTGGGATTCCCGCGCTCCGGGACCACGCTCCTCGATCAGATTCTCTCCTCGCACCCGCGGCTCGTGGTGCTGGAGGAAAAAGAGAACCTGCAGGATCTGTTGCGGGACTTTGTCACCAACGATACCGGACTGGAGCGGCTTGCGAGCATGAATTCTGCGGCACTCGAACCCTATCGGCGCAAGTACTGGGCACGGGTGGCGGAGGCCCTGCCGCAACGCAATCCGGAAAAATTGTTCATCGACAAATTGCCGCTCAACACACTGTGCATGCCGCTGATCGCACGCCTGTTTCCGGCGGCCCGGTTCCTGTTTGCCGTGCGCGACCCGCGCGACGTGGTGCTCTCCTGCTACATGCGCGCCTTCGGCCTGAACGAAGCCATGCGCAATTTCCTCACGCTCGCGGGAACCGCGGAACTGTACGCCGGGGTCATGCAGATCGGCATCCGTTGCCATGAACGGTTTGGCGGCCGGGTGCACCTGATCCGCTACGAATCCCTGGTGGATGATCTGGAAGGCGCCGCTCGGGATCTGTGTGCGTTCCTCAAACTTGACTGGGACCCGGCAATGTTGCGGTTTCAGGACACCGCCAGAAAAAGGCGCATCAACACGCCCAGTTATCATCAGGTGGTGCAGCCGGTGTATGCCTCGGCGCGCGCGCGCTGGCGGCATTACCGGGAATATCTGCAACCGGTGCTGCCACGCTTGCAGCCCTTTGTGGATTTCTTTGGCTACACGTGAAGACAAAAAATCCCGCGGCCCTTGCGGACCGCGGGATGAGGTCACGGACGCGAGCCGATCTCAGTAGCGGAACCCGATGCGCGCATAGAAGAAGCGCCCGGGCACGTCGTACAGGGTCGGGTCAAAGCTGTTCAACTGTTGCTGGGTCGAGGACGGCGGTTCCTTGTTGAACAGGTTGCGGATGCCGACGGTGAAGGTCAGCTTGGCGGGATCGAAGTTGTAGCTCACCTGCGCATCGTGATAAATGGTCTGTCCCAGGTGGTTGGTGGACAGGCTGTTGTTGGTGTTGTTGGGATTGGAGCACAGTCCCAGGTTGGTGAAACTCAAGGGCGTATTGTCAAAGGAATCCGAGCACGGCTCGGTCAGTGCACTGATGTAGCGCATGTCCCATTCCGCGCGCCAATTGCCCAGAGTCCATTGCAGCGAGGTCCGCGCCTTCCAGTGGGGCACCCCGAACGGAAACACCGTACCGCCGCGTTCCACTCCAGCCAGCTGGGTGACGATAGCTCCGCCGCTGGGATTGGGGAGTATCTGTTCGAAGCTGCGGATGTACGTGGCATCCACCGAAGCCCGGAACTCGCCCACGGCGCCCGCCTGGAAGTCATAGCTGGCACCCAGATCAAATCCGTCGGTGCGCGTGACACCCGCATTGGCGACGGCGTCATTCAATACTTTGATAGCGCCGATGCCGCCGCGGACGATGCGGGAACAGTCAGCCAGGTTACCCGAGACGTAGCAGCCGTCCATGATCGCCTGACCGCTAATCGGCTGAATGGTGTTGTTCACGTCGATCTTGTAGTAATCCAGATTGAAATTCAGGCCGGCGGCCCAATTCGGGCTGTACACGAAACCCACCGTGCGCGAGATCGAGGTCTCCGGTTTCAGGTTCGGGTTGCCGCTTTCCAATGTGTTGATCTGCGTGTTCGTTTGGGTGTAGGCCGGCGAAACCGGTGCCACCCCGCCGAAGCCGTTGGCACAACGCGTTTGCACCACGGCGGAAACGCCGCTGGTGGTGTAGTTGCTGCAGGGATCGTTGACGGTCGAGGACAACAGCGTCGGGCCGGCGAACAGGTCGTCAATGGTGGGCGCGCGGAACCCTTGCGACCAGGTGCCGCGGAACAGCAGAGTGTCGTTCACCTGCCACTTGAGACCGGCGCGGCTGGTGGTGTTGCCGCCGAAAGTGGTGTAGTTGGTATGCCGTGAGGCCACGTCCAGATCCAGCAATTTGACTGCCGGAATGTTGGCGAGCAGCGGTATGTCGAATTCCGCGTACACCGAATTTTCACGGATGCGACCGGAAGTCGGCGGCACGGCCACTTTCGGGTTGAAACTGTCATAGCCGTTCTGGGCCACCGAGTCGGGGATGAAATATCCATCGTGTTCCAGGTATTGGTAACCGGCCGCGAATCCCAGCGGACCGGCCGGCAGATTCGCTAAGTCGCTGTTGCTGATGTCAGCAGTGTAGATGCGCTGGTTATTCTGGAACTGGTTCTGCTGGGTATAGGCGCTGTAGGCCAACTGTTGCGCCGTGATCGGCGAGGTCTGGCCGCCGAAGAAGTTGATGGGTACACATCCCGCAGTGGCCGCACAGATGGCGGGGTCGCCCATCGCGGTGCGCAGATTCTGCACGTTGAACGAACCGTAGTTGGTGTCCGTCTCGGAGTCATTGGAGAAGATGTAGCCCGCGTCCCAATCCCATTCCGAGCCGCCGGCGTTGAAAAAGCCGCTGAAGCCGCCGCTGAAACGGAACGTATTCTCATTCTCGGTGTAGATGCGCGGCCCGCCCTCCACCATGCGACGGCCCAGCAATCCGAGATAATCGGGCCCGGGTGCAACATTGGTGTTCAAATCAAATCCAAAGGGATTGTATTGCTGATTGGCGGGAACGTCCGTCACGATGCTGGTGGAAGCGAAGAATAACGGCGTGGGTGCCGCCTGCTGCCTCGAATTGCGCTTGCTGTACAGCAAGTCGGCGCTGAAGGTCAGGTTGTCCATCAGATCGGTATGCCCAGCCACGTAGCCGCTGTAACGCTCCTGCGGCGTGAGCACGTAGTTGTAGGGCGCGTAGTTGAAGCGGTCTACCTGCTGGAACGGTGCAAACTGATTGGGCGCCGTGCCAGGTTGGCCAGGAATCAGCGTGAGATCACAAAACGGCTCGTAGTTTGGGGCCGTGGCTGTACCGAAATTGGTGGTGGGGCACTGAGCCGAGGTCAACCCGGTTGACGCCGCCGGTCCATTGTTTGGGTCAGTAGGAACGCTGTTGGTCGGGGGCACGAACACGAACCGGCCCTGAGGTGTCGCGGAACTGCCGCGGGTCTGTCCGGTACCGAAGGTCGGTTCCTTGGAGATCGTGCGATTGGCCGCCGAGATGCCGTTCTGATTCATGTACGACACGCTGAATACCAGGTTGCTGTGGTCATTGGCCATGCCGGAGGTGAAATCGTAGCTCTGGGTCTTGCCATCCCAGCCGCCGCCAGCGCCGTGGCCGTCATACACGCCCATGTAGGCATTGGCTTCGGTGCCGGTGAAGTTGCGGATGGTGATGATGTTGACCACGCCGGCGATGGCGTCCGAGCCGTACACGGCGGACGCGCCATCCTGCAGGATTTCGATGTGGTCAATGATGGCGGTGGGAATGGTGTTGAGATCCACGGTGCCATCCAGACCCGTGACCCAGCGTTTGCCGTTCACCAGAACCAGCACGCGGCTCGCGCCCAAATTGCGCAGGTCCACATTGGTCTGGCCGCCACCTGTGTAGGTGAAATTGCCGCCGTCGTTGGCGAGGGTATTGAGGGCACCGCCGGTGGATGTCAGGCGCTGCAAAATGTCGCCAATGGTGCTCAAGCCCGTGGCCTTGATCTGTTGCTGCGTAATGACCACGATGGGTTGCGCCTGCTCGATGCTGGTGCGTTTGATGCGCGTGCCGGTGACTTCCACCTTGCCGAGCTGGGCGGTAGCGGCGTTGGTGTTCTGGTTCTGATTCTGGTCCTGCGCAAGTGCAGCGGGACCGGCGATCAGGGAGGTCACTACGCCGCAAGCGAGTGCCGCCTGCACGGCTTGTTTGAGTAAGTTACTGTTCGACATTGCTGTTTACTCCGTGAGAGTAGGATGTGACAACACAATCAGGGGCCGGCTGCAGGGTGCATGCCGGTTTGTTGCCGATAAGTTACACCAATGCAACGAATTATGGACCTTGCAAAATCATATATTTCAGGTTGTCTGTAATCATAGCGTAAGATTTCGACTCCAGGTGTTGCGGATCAGCAACGCGACAGGGTTCAAGATAAACATGTGGATATGAAGGCAAGTCTCTGATGAAGACGGCATTTCCACCACGGGTCCGGTTAATCCTGGGACGCGCCCGCCCCCGGTACGAGTGACTGGGTCATGCCATCTGATTTGCACGTGCTCATGCAGGAGGCGGTCGCTGCTCACCAGCGCGGCGACTTTCCCGGTGCCGAAGCGCGCTATCGCCGGGTATTACGCGAAAACCCGGCGCATGCCGATGCCACGCATTTCTTGGGTTTGCTGGCGCATCAGACCAGTCACGATGACGCGGCGCTCGAATTGCTGGAGCGCGCCATCGAGCTCGGACCCGGGAGCCATCTCTACCGCCACAATCTTGCGGGCGTGTTGCAGGCTCTCGGCCGGCATGCCGAAGCCGAACGCCGCTACCGGGAGGCGCTGAATCTCAAGCCGGACTATGCCGAAGCTGTGATTGGCCTGGCAAAGACCTGCGAAGCGCAGGGCCGGTCGGCCGAAGCCTTGATGCTTTATGACCGCGCGTTGCAACTGACGCCGCGTAATCTCGATGCCTGGTTGGATCGCGGCGCAGTGCTCGCCGTGCGCGTGCAACGCAATCAAGCGCTGGATTGCTGCCGACGGGCACGCTTGATCGCAACTCAGGATGCAGATCAATTGCAGCGCGTCGGTTTGGCTTTCCACGATGTTGACGCCCATGTCGAAGCCTGCAGTTGTTTCGAGCAAGCACTGACGCTGCGGCCGAATTTTGTTGAAGCACACAACAGCCTGGGTATTACGCTTGGCGACATGGGGGATTTATCGCGTGCGGAAGCCGAATACCGCGAAGCGTTGCGGCTCAAGCCGGATCATGTGGGCGCCTATTACAATCTCACCAGCCTGATCCGGCTTTCACCCAAGGATTCTCTGTGGTTGCCGCTTATGGCGAAGGCGGACAGATTGCAGGACTACCCAGTGGATCAACAGATTCTCCTGCATTTTGCGCTCGGGAAGGTCCGGGAGGACAACCATGACTACGACCAAGCCTTTGAGCATTTCCTGATCGGGAATCGCCTGAAACGTGCCCACTCAAATTACGACGAGACTCGTCAGGCGCAGTTTTATCGCAATTACCTCCGTAACTTCGGTGCGAATTTCATGACTACTCACACCAGCGTGGGTACTCAGGATGAGTCGCCGGTTTTCATCATCGGTATGTCGCGCTCCGGCACCACGCTGGTGGAGCAGATTCTCGCCAGCCATCCGCAGGTGCACGGTGGCGGCGAAATGCACCTGTTGCAGCGCTGCACCTATCTGGAAATGGAGCCAGTGGCGGACGAGATCGAAATACCGCAGCGCCTGGTGCAATTGGATGGCACCGCTTTCACACGTATCGGCGAGCGTTACGCAGCGGCGCTAAAGGAATTAGCCCCGGATGCTCTGCGTGTCACTGACAAATTGCCGGGAAACATGGTATTGGTCGGCTTGGTGCACCTGGCGTTCCCGCGCGCACACATTATTCACTGCGTGCGTGATCCGCTGGACACCTGTGTTTCCTGTTTCACCAAGCATTTCACCACCGGTCACGATTTCAGCTACGACCTGCGCGAGCTGGGACGTTTTTACCGTCTGTATCAGGAATTGATGAGTCACTGGCGGGCGGTGTTGCCGCCCGGCTGCATGCTGGAAGTACGCTATGAGGATGTGGTCAACGACCTGGAAAGCCAGGCGCGCAGGCTGGTGGGGTTCTGTGGCCTGGATTGGGATGCTGCTTGTCTGCGTTTCCATGAGCATCGGCGCACCGTGCGCACCGCAAGTCTCGCGCAGGTGCGCCGGCCGATTTATGCCAGCTCCGTGGGACGCTGGCGGCACTACGAGAAATATCTGGATCCGCTCAAGCAGGCGCTGGCGGGCGACTGAGACTGACTGGCAGGGTTATCCCGGAATGCCGCGTGCTCCAGCCTCAGCAGCTTGGACATGGACCCGCTTGTGCATCACGGGTGAGCGTAAATTCAGCGGGAAAAGGACTTTACGTTGTAATCAGCGGGCGCTGGCCGTGGTGGCAGGAGAGTTGGAACCTGCACCCGGCGCCACATACGGTGTGGTGCGGACCGAGGAACTTGCGGCGGGCGGCGGGCTGGCGGGTGCAGTGGCCGGAGCGCCGAGACATTTGTAAATCCCGAATGTCTGGCTGCCGTTATTCATGGCGTCCAGTGCCGAGACCGTATCGCCGGCCTGGATGACCGCCTGATTCATGGCGAGGTTCTGCAAGTCCCGTTCCACGTCGGAT
>DATEJV010000182.1:0-3715 GCA_035277745.1 Gammaproteobacteria bacterium
GCGCCCAACATCGTGCCGGCGCACACCTCCGCGCGCTACATCATCCGCGGCGAAACCGTAAAGGACATGGAAGAGCTGCGCGTGAAAGTGCGCCACTGCTTCGAGGCCGGCGCGCTCGCCACCGGCTCGAAACTGGAAATCAAGGGCGGCGACAAGCCCTACACTGAAATGCACCATGACGCGGCCATGGCGGAAATCTACCGCCGCAACGCCGAGTCGCTGGGAAGAAGTTTTGACATTCCCGCCAAGGCGCGTGCCTTTATCACGCCCGAGACGGCGGCGCGTTTCAGCGCGTCCACCGACATGGGCAACGTGTCGCTGGCGCTGCCCTCGATCCACCCCATGATCGGCATCGATTCGCTGCCGGCCGTGAATCACCAGCCGGAATTCACCGCCCACTGCGTGAGCCCGGCGGCAGACCAGGCGCTCTGGGACGGCGCGCTTGCCATGGCCTGGACCGTGATCGACATGGCGGCGGACCTAAACCTGCGTAAACGCCTGCTGGCGCGGCATTAAGCCGTCCGCCACGTTGAACCTCGGCAAACCTTTGTTGTCCACCGTGCGTCCAGGCAATAACAACGATCCCATCCCCCGGCCTTCCACAAACAGGTGATAACCATGAAGAAGTATCTCAGCCCCGCCCTGCTACTGTTGCTGGCGGTTTACGCTGGCGCGGCCATCGCAGCCGATGCGCCTCCCGCCAAGGGTCCGGCGGCGAGCACCGCCACTCCGCCCAAGCAGGAACAGTCCGTCACTCAGGGCAGGGTCACGGTCGAGGGCCAGCGTGTGGATTACGACGCCACCGCCGGCACCATTATCCTCAAGAACAAGGATGACAAACCCATCGGCAGCATGTTCTACATCGCCTATACCAAGCGCGGCGCCAATCCCGCCAGCCGGCCGGTGACGTTCTTCTACAACGGCGGCCCCGGTTCCTCCACGGTGTGGCTGCACATGGGCGCCTTCGGTCCGCAGCGCGTGGTCACCGCGGACCACACCCACACGCCGGCCGCGCCCTATGGATTGGTGAACAACGACTACAGCCTGCTGGATGTCACCGATGAAGTCTTCATTGACGCCATGGGCACCGGTTACAGCCGCATCATCGGCAAGGATGAGGGCGGCGCAGGCGAGCCCAAGGATTTCTACGGCGTGGACGCCGACGTGGCCTCGTTCGCGCAGTTCATCCGCCGTTATCTGAGCGAAAACGGCCGCTGGAACTCACCCAAGTACCTGTTCGGGGAATCCTACGGCACGCCGCGCTCCGCGGCGCTGGTGAACTACCTTTCACAGCGTGACGACCTGGACATGAACGGCGTGATCCTGCTGTCGTCCATCCTGGATTTCCGCACCGCGAGCTTCAACGCCGGCAACGATCTGCCCTTCGAGCTGTTCCTGCCGAGTTACACCGCGGTCGCCTGGTATCACCACCAGCTCCCCAACCAGCCGGCGGAGCTGCAGCCGCTGCTGCAACAAGTGCAACAGTTCGCGCTCGGCGATTACGCACGCGCGCTGGACGCGGGCAACACGCTCACCGACAGCCAGTTCGACGCCATCGCGGAGAAGCTGCACGCCTACACGGGACTGAGCACCGCGTACATCGAGAAGGCCAACTTGCGGGTCAGCGCCAGCCAGTTCGAGCACGAGCTGTTGAACGACGATGACACCACCGTCGGCCGGCTGGATGCGCGCTTCACCGGCCCGACCATGGATCCGCTGAGCGAGGTGGCCTATTACGATCCGCAGTCCGCCGCCATCAGTTCCGCCTACGTGTCGGCCTTCAACCACTACGTGCATAACACGCTCAAGTTCGGCCGCGACCGCCACTACCTCCCCGAGGCATTCCACAAGTGGGACTGGAAGCACGAGAACCCGACCACCGGCCAGGCCTGGCCGGGCACCCTGAACACGGCGGTGGATCTGGCCGAGGCGATGAAATACAACCCGGATCTGCAGGTACTGGTGAACAGCGGCTATTTCGATCTGGCCACGCCCTACTTCGCCACCGATTACACCATGGACCACCTGCCGCTGCCCAAGAACCTGCAGTCGCACATCCACATGGAGTATTACGACTCGGGGCACATGGTGTACGTACACGTGCCGGCGTTGCAAAAACTGCACGACAACACTGCGGCGTTCATCAAGAGCACCGATAACCAATAACTCACGGAATTGAAATGCCGCAAACATACAGGGCTCCGAAGAGCCCTGTTTTTTATGCGCATCAAACGCAGTCATCGCTGCCGACAACGGCAAGCGTGTGACTGCGCAGCGTCTTGGTTGAACCGGATCGTGCGAAACTGGGCTGACCTCATGACCCACGCTGGATCGGCTGGCCGAGTGCGACTCAAAGCAGCTGTTTAATTACATTAAGGTGGCAGAAAATGCGATTTGATCCCAGCTTCCCCATGAGTCCCCAGCTCGGGTTGTGCAAATTGATCTTTCCACCTATCCCAAGCTTGTGCTAGTTTTCTATCCCGAGGACTCAAGTCATCTAGAGTTCCGCTTAGGTGTTCGCCGTTAAAAGTTCCTACGACCACATCGCTATGTACAAAGAACAGAACCAGTTCATCCTTCCTGTTCCGAAACACAAAGCCGACGCTTTTCGGTTCCTTGTCTGGGTATATCAGGTCATTAAGGCCCACAAGCCAGTTTTGCTTCGGTCCGAGCACGTCGACTAATTGGCTGCGTGCCAAAGCGGCCAGCAACCTAAGACGCTTGTCATCCCGATGCGGGTCGGCGGGTGTAGTAACAGGAAAGATATAAACTTGCTGTGCGGCCCTGATGCAGAGCAAAGCTGCTGAATAGTAGGGAAGACCTTGCCCGTAAGCGTCCCAGCCTTGGTGTTCACTTCTATCCGGCCAAACAAAGGTCGTCCGTTTTGCGGTAAACCATCCTAAGTCGCGATTTCGGACATATCCGTGTATTTCGTCCTTGTTTATAACTGTAGCGGCAGCGAGGTTTTGCAGACCAATATCCTTGAATGCTGCAATTGCCTGAAGTACGTCTGCGAGCGAGACGTCACCAATGAGCCCAGACACTTCGACGCCATCAATGCTCACTGGCCCGCTAGGTACGTTCTGATGCCATCCAGGCGGTGGTTCGCCGCCACGAACAGGCGGTATCCGGCCCAAGGTCGTAACTAAGAGCACCAGCACTAATGTGGACATTAACCTCGGTTTGAAACTCATTTGAAAATCCTCTAGTGGATTGCCATTACAACATGTCCAAATAGCGGTTGGCCCGAGTGATCGCTCTTGGGCGTTATGAGCCAGCAAAAGGTTTGTGCAGGATTCAGTTCTTGACGCTGGAGAGCAAGGCGCGGCTGCGCCAGTGGCCCCAGATAAGAATCAGAAATCCGACGCCGGCCACCACGCAAGCCGCCCACAGCGGCACGCCCGGGCGGCCGAGCAGCAGCGCGCCGCTCACCACCAGCGCGCCGCCCGCGACCGCGTGGTACACGTGGCGCACGCGGTGGCGCACCGAATCACGCAGGCTCTTGAGCTCGTCGCTGTCCATGCCCACGCGCAACTTGCCCTCGGACAACTGCTCCAGAATCGTGTTGAGCCGGCTCGGAGTTTCCAGCAACAGCTCGCGCAGCGCCGGCAGGTTCGCGCGCAGCCGTCGCAGCGTGGCTTTGAGGCCCATCTGCTCGCGCACCCAGTCTTCCAGAAACGGCTTGGCGGTTTTCCACAAATCCAGGTCCGGATAC
>DATEJV010000183.1:0-17837 GCA_035277745.1 Gammaproteobacteria bacterium
GGCACGAGGATCGCGTCCATGCCGTGCAGCAGTTGCGTGCCGCGCTTGGCGACTTCCTCGGAATCAATGTAGTGAATCTTGACTTCGGTGTGCGTGCGGATGCCGGCATGCTTGAGCGCCTCGTTGAGCGACATGTAGGCGTCGGCGAGATTCACGTACTTGCCCACCATGGCGACGTTGACGCTGGCCTCGGGATTGGCACGGGCCTCCACCACGCGCCGCCACTCGCTCAGGTTGGCGGCGCGCGCGTTCACGCGCAGCATGTCCACCACGATGTCGTCCAGACCCTGCTCGTGCAGGATGAGCGGAATGCGGTAAATATCGTCGGCATCGGGTGCCGAGATCACCGCGCGCTCCTCGACATTGGTAAACAGCGCGATCTTGCGGCGCGCTTCCTCGGGCAACGGCTTGGCGGCGCGGCACAACAAGATATCCGGTTGGATGCCGATGGAGCGCAATTCCTTGACCGAGTGCTGGGTGGGTTTGGTCTTGGTCTCGCCGGAGGTGGGGATGTACGGCACCAGTGTCAGGTGCATGTATACGCATTTGCCGCGGCCCGCCTCGATGCCCATCTGGCGGATGGCTTCGAGAAACGGCAGGGATTCGATGTCGCCCACGGTGCCGCCGATTTCCACCATGCAGATGTCGGCGTTGCCCGCGCCCTCGCGCACGCAGCGCTTGATCTCGTCGGTGATGTGCGGGATCACCTGCACCGTGCCGCCGAGGTAATCGCCGTGGCGCTCGCGGCGGATCACGTTCTCGTAGATGCGGCCGGTGGTGAAATTGTTGCTGCGTCCCATGCGCGCGCGCACGAAGCGTTCGTAATGGCCCAAATCCAGGTCGGTTTCGGCGCCGTCCTCGGTAACGAACACCTCGCCGTGCTGGAACGGGCTCATGGTGCCGGGATCCACGTTGATGTAGGGATCCAGCTTGACCATGGTGACTTTGAGGCCGCGCGCTTCAAGCAGCGCGCCCAGCGAGGCGGAGGCGATGCCCTTTCCCAGGGAAGAGACCACGCCGCCGGTGACGAATACAAAATGAGCCATCGGCACTCCCGAAGCGGTGCCGGAACGGCTCCGCGAATCGGGATGACAGAGTAACAGAATCGGCCGCCTGAATGAAGCTGCGCGGCAAAAAGACCCGACGCTTGCAGTTGGCTACGCTTGCAACGGCGGATGCGCATGCCACTGAATGCGCAATCCGGGCTCAGCTTTGCCGGCGGCAAACCGGGCGCACACGAACAGGCCGGCCACGGCCGCGAGTTCATCACCGGCGTAAATCAGCGGCAGACGCTCACGCATCCAGGGCAATACCGCGAAGTCCTGCAACCATTTCTTCAGTGGCCGGCGGTGCGCACGGCCCGCCGGCCGGCAAATCTCACCGCCGCTGCGAAACCGGATGCGCAAGCCATCCGCGGGGCACAATGCGGCCCGCAACCCCGCGCCCTCCGCCGATTGCAGAGACAGGCTCCCCAGCCCCGCACCGAGGTTCTGCGTAATCCCCGGACGCAGCCGCAGTTCCCCGGCCGGTGTCTCCGGCAGCGGCGCCATGGCATACAGACGCCCGCGGAAACGGCGCAATTCCGCGCCCTCCCAGTTCACGCGCGGATTGCGATCCGCACCGGCGGCCAGCACTTCGGTGAACACCTGCTCGAGTTTGTGCGCCGGCGGTGCCGGCAACTCCAGCTTGTCGAACCAGAAGCGCAGCAGATTCCCGGCGCGCGGCATGCCCAGCTTGCGCAGCGCCGTCACCGCCAGCGACCGGCCTTCGCTGTCGGCCGCCTGATTCCAGTCCTCGGCTGCGAGCGCGGCAAGCAGTTCCACGGCCTCGCCGCAGTGGCGCGCACTGCGGCTCACGGTCGCCGCGGCCGCGGGCCAGCGTGCTTTCAGCCGCGGCAGGATTTCATGGCGCAGGTAGTTGCGGGCAAAGCGTGTGTCGGCATTGCTGGGATCCTCCAGCCACTCAAAGCGCTGCAGTTCCGCCCACGTATGCAATTCCGCACGCGTGAACCCGAGCAGCGGCCGCGCCAATTTTCCAGCGCCGCATTTGGCGCGCGCACGCATGGCCGCCAAACCGCGCAGGCCGGCACCACGCAGCGCCTGCAGGAGAAAAGTTTCGAGCTGATCGTCTTGATGATGGGCGAGCAGCAGCAGGTCTCCGGCACGCAGCAACGCGCGGTACGCCGCGTAACGTTGCGCGCGCGCGACGGCTTCCAGGCTTTCTCCCTTGTCCGGCGCCACGTTGACGTCGCGGCACTCGAGCGGCACGTTGAGCTGCGCGCATACGCGTTCACAGTGCGCCTGCCAGGCATCCGCCTGCGGCTGCAGGTGATGATTCACGTGCAGCGCGCGCAGTTCGCCGCCGAGTGCCGCACGCCGTTGCGCCAGCGCCTGCAGCAGCACGCTGGAATCCAGTCCGCCGCTGTAGGCCACCCAATAGCGCTGCGCGGCCGGAAGGCCGCGCAGCATGTTCAACAATTTGTCGGCATCGAAGTTCACGGCGCCCGGACGAATGCAGCGTCACTCCTTGAACGTGCCAAAGGAAGTGAAGCGCTTGTAACGCATCTCCAGCAGCTCGTCCATGGACATGTGCTCCAGCCGGCTGAGGTTATCCACCAGTGCTTTCTTGATGGCGGTGGCGGTGGCATCCACGTTGCGGTGCGCGCCGCCCAGCGGTTCCTTGAGCACCGCGTCGATGAGCCCGAGGTTCTTGAGACGCTCGGCGGTAATGCCCATGGCCTCGGCGGCGTCGCTGGCCTTGTCCGCGCTCTTCCACAGGATCGAAGCACACCCTTCGGGGGAAATCACCGAATAAATGCTGTACTGCAGCATCAGCACGCGATCGCCGACGCCGATTGCGAGCGCGCCGCCGGACCCGCCCTCGCCGATCACGGTGGCGATGATCGGCACACGCAGCTCGGACATTTCGAACAGGTTACGCGCGATGGCCTCGGACTGGCCGCGTTCCTCCGCGCCCACGCCCGGGTAGGCGCCGGGCGTATCGATGAAGGTCATGAGCGGCAGGCGCATGCGCTCCGCGAGCTTCATGATGCGCAAGGCCTTGCGATAACCCTCGGGGCGCGGCATGCCGAAATTGCGCCGCACTTTCTCCTTGGTATCGCGGCCCTTCTGCTCGCCGATGATCATCACCGGCCGGCCGTCAAGACGCGCCACACCCGCGACAATCGCGGCATCGTCGCCAAAGGCGCGGTCGCCGTGCAGCTCCTCGAAGTCGGTGAAGATGCGTGAAATGTAATCCAGCGTGTAGGGCCGCAACGGGTGACGCGCGAGTTGCGCCACCTGCCAGGCGCTGAGGTTCGAGAAGATGGTCTCGGTGAGCATGCGGCTCTTGGCCTGCAGACGCTCGATTTCGTCGGTGATGCTGACCGCGGATTCGTCGCCCACGAAGCGCAATTCCTCGATCTTGGCTTCGAGCTCGGCGATCGGCTGTTCGAATTCAAGGAAATTGAATTTCATCGTGGCGGCGGGACCTCTCGGGAAGGGCAAACGTTACCGGCTGGCCTGGCGGCGGGCAACCCCCCGGATGCACGCCATTCGTACTCCTGCGCATGGCCGGCGCACCGGCGACGCTCAGGCACTGGCCCGCTCACCGGCCGGTTCCATGGGGCGGGCACCGTAATGCAGCCTCACTTTGCCGGCGCCCAGCCACGCCTGCAGTCGGCGCACCAGCATCTCGGCCGGATGCACGCGCCAGGCGTCGCCCAGGAACACCGGCACGCTGGCCTGCGCCTCCGCATAGCATACCCACACCGCGCAGCGCCCGCCCAGGTACGGCTTGAGTGCATCCTGCAGGCGTCCGGGGAAATCCGCCCCGGCCTGCTCTGTCCAGTCCACATCCAGGCGGCGCACATAACGCTCGCGCAGCTCATCCACCCCATACATGTTCTTGACGGTGACGCGCCAGGCGTCGCTGAACTCGTCGAAGGTGAGCCGCCCTTCCACCACCACCACCCGGTCCTTGACCGCCAGGGTCCGGAAGCGATTGAACACCTCCTCGAACAAGGTGGCTTCGAGCCGGCCGCTGCGGTCATCCAGCGTCAGGTTGACGCGCCCGCCGCGGCGGCGCATCTCCACCACCAGCCCGGCCACGGTTACGTTGCGCGCGCTCGCGAACACCTGGCCACGATCGCCGGCGGGCGGCGCGGCATCCGCGAGTTCCGCCAGGGGCGCGCTCACCACATGCTGCAGATCCGCGGCATAGCGTGTTACCGGATGACCGGTGAGATACAAACCCAGGGTTTCGCGCTCACCGCGCAGGCGTTCGTCCTCGTCCCAGTCGGGCAGCTCGCGCGCCGATGGCTGCGCCGGGATGCGCGCCGCCGCGCCGGCCAGACCAAAGAGATCCACCTGCCCCGCGTCCTGCGCACGGCTGCCCTGATCCGCCGCCGCCAGTGCCTGCGGCAGACGCGCCATGAGCGTGGCGCGGTTGATGCCGAAGGTATCGAGGGCGCCGGCACGAATCAGCGCCTCGAGCACGCGGCGATTGGCTTTCTGCAGATCGATGCGCCGACAGAAATCCTCGAGGCTGCGGTAAGCGCCGTGTGCGCGGCGCTCGGCCAGCACGCCTTCGATGGCCGCCAAGCCCACGCCCTTGATGGCGCCCAGGCCGTAACTGATGCTGTGTGCATCAACCACCGTGAACAGGTATTCCGATCGATTGATGTCCGGCGGCCGGATTTCGAGCACCAGCTTGCGGCATTCGTCGATTAGACCGACCACCTTGTCGGTGTGGTCCATGTCGGAGGACAACACCGCCGCCATGAATTCCGCCGGATAGTGCGCCTTGAGCCACGCGGTCTGATAAGCGACCAGCGAATAGGCCACCGCGTGCGACTTGTTGAAGCCATAGCCCGCGAATTTTTCCATGAGGTCGAAAATCCGGTCGGCCTTGTGCGCGTCCAGCCCGTGTCGGGCCGCGCCTTCGCGGAAAATCGTGCGCTGTTGCGCCATCTCTTCGGGCTTTTTCTTGCCCATGGCACGGCGCAGCAGATCGGCGCCACCCAGCGTGTACCCGCCGATGATCTGCGCCATCTGCATCACTTGTTCCTGATAGACCATGATGCCGTAGGTCTCCTTCAGGATCGGCTCGACGCGCACATCCGGATAGACGACGGGTTCGCGCCCGCGCTTGCGCGCCACGTAGTTGGGAATCAGCTCCATGGGGCCGGGACGGAACAAGGCGTTGAGTGCGATCAGGTCTTCAAAGCGGTCTGGGTGCGCATCTTTGAGCAAACGCTGCATGCCGCCGCCTTCAAACTGGAACACCGCGACCGTGCGTGCCGCGCGGAACAGCTTGAAGACTTCCGGGTCGTCGAGCGGCAGGGCTGCGATATCGAGCGGCGGTTCGCCCTGGTCCGTGCGGCGCGCGTTGATGCTCTTCACGGCCCAGTCAATGATGGTGAGCGTGCGCAGGCCGAGAAAATCGAACTTCACCAGCCCCACGGCTTCCACGTCGTCCTTGTCGAACTGCGTAACCGGGTGGCTGCCATCGGCTTCGCAGTACAGCGGCATGAAATCGGTGAGCTCCGCGGGCGCGATCACCACGCCGCCGGCATGCTTGCCGGCATTGCGCGCCAGGCCTTCGAGCGACTTCGCCAGATCAATCAGCTGGCGCACCTCGTCGTCTTCCTGGTAGCGCCTGCCCAGTTCCGGTTCCTGGGCCAGCGCCTTGTCGAGCGTCATTTCCAGTTCGAAGGGAATGAGCTTGGCGATCTGATCCACGTAGCCGTAGTTGTGCCCCAGCACCCGGCCCACGTCGCGCACCACCGCGCGCGCGGCCATGCTGCCGAAGGTGATGATCTGCGCCACATGACCCTGGCCGTAGCGCCCGGCCACGTAGTCAATCACGCGATCGCGCCCCTGCATGCAGAAATCCACGTCAAAGTCCGGCATGGAGACGCGCTCGGGATTGAGGAAACGTTCGAACAGCAAATGGTGCTGCAGCGGATCGAGATCAGTGATGCCGAGCGCGTACGCCACCAGCGAGCCCGCACCCGAGCCGCGCCCCGGACCCACGGGCACGCCATGCTCGCGCGCCCAGCGGATGAAATCCGCCACGATCAGGAAGTAGCCGGCAAATCCCATGCGCAGAATCACGTCAACTTCGCTCGCCAGCCGTTCGCGATAGGGTTGGATGTGCGCGCTGTCCCCGGCCGCGACCACGGCATGCAACCGCTGCGCGAGTCCGCGCTCGGCCTCGGCACGCAGAAAACTGCCGATGTCCATGCCGGACGGCAGCGGATAGGCCGGCAGGAAATTTTTCCCCGCCTCCAGGCTGAAATTGCAGCGGCGCGCGATCTCGACGCTGTTTTCCAGGGCTTCCGGCAGATCCGCGAAGCGTTGCTGCATTTCCGCCGCGCTGCGCAGGTACTGTTGTTCGCTGTAACGCCGTGGACGCCGCACATCGTTGAGCGTGTAACCCTCCTGGATGCACACGCGCGCCTCGTGCGCCCCGAAGTCCGCAGCCTGCAGGAAACGCACGTCGTTGGTGGCCACCACCGGCAAGCCGCTGCGTGCCGCCAGAGCCACCGCGGCGCGCAGGTATTCCTCCTCGCCCTCGCGCGCGGTGCGTTGCAACTCCAGATAAAAGTGCCGTGGAAACCACCGCGCCCATTCCTCAAGCAGCGTCTGCGCCTGGGAGTCGCGGCCGGCGAGCAATGCGCGCCCGATCTCGCCTTCACGCCCGCCGGACAGGGCGATCAGCCCTGCGCAGTGTTCCGTCAGCCAGGCGCGCTCCAGCACCGGCTGGCCGCGTTGCTGGCCCTCGAGATAGCTGCGGGTAATCAGCTGCGACAGATTGCGATAGCCGCGTGCATCACAGCACAACAACGTAAACCGGCTGCTGCCGTCCGCCTCGCTGTCGCGCAGGCGTAAATCCGCGCCGATCAGCGGCTTGATACCGGCGGTTTCCGCCGCGCGGAAAAATTTCACGAGCGCGAACACATTGCCCTGGTCGGTGAGTGCCACGGCCGGCATGTCCGCCGCCGCCGCGGCCGCCACCAGCTCGGGAATGCGGATCACGCTGTCGGCCAGCGAATACTCGCTGTGCAGGCGCAGGTGCACGAAACCCGGAGCCGCACTCACCTCAGTGCTCCAGGACGCGCCGCACCGGCGCGAAAGAACGGCGGTGGATGCGGCAGGGTCCGTGACTCGCGAGCGCCTGCAGATGCGCGGGCGTCGGATAACCCTTGTGCAGCGCAAAACCGTAATGCGGGAATTCGGCATCCATGCGGCACATGAGCGCGTCGCGTTCAACCTTGGCAAGAATCGACGCGGCGCTGATCGCGGCCACGCTGCGATCGCCCTGCACGCGCGCCTCTGCCGGGCAGTCCAGACGTGGACACACGTTGCCGTCCACGAGCACGCGCTCCGGCGTCACCGCCAAGGCCATGACCGCGCGCCGCATCGCGAGCAGCGAGGCCTGCAGGATGTTGATGCGATCGATCTCCGCGGCATCCGCCCAGCCCACCGCCCAGGCCACGGCGCACGCGCGGATTTCAACCGCGAGCGATTCGCGACGCGCAGCCGTGAGTTGTTTGGAATCGCGCAGTCCCGCTATCGGTACCGTGGCGTGCAAAATCACCGCGGCGGCGGCCACCGGACCGGCAAGCGGCCCGCGTCCGGCCTCATCCACGCCGGCGACCAGAACCTGGCTGTGTGCCTGTCTCATGAGATCGCACCACCGGTGCGCGCACGGGCGCGCGCCTGCGGCGTCGCCGCCGGCTGTTGCAGCAGATCGAGGACCGCGGTGGCGGCACGCTCGTTCGCGCCCAGGCGCAAGCCCTGTTCCAGTTCGGCAAAATTCTGCAACTGGCTGTCCCGTGCATGCACATCCTGCAGTAACCGCAGTATGGCATTGCCCAGATTGACCGGCAGCGCCCGGTATTGCAGAAATTCCGGTACCACTTCACGGCCCGCGAGCAGATTGGGCAAGGCCACATGCGGCACGCGCAACAGCCCCAGGCACTTGACCAGCGCGTAGCTGCCGGCGGACAGGCGATAGGCCACGACCATGGGACAGCGCCACAGCATGGCTTCGAGCGTGGCGGTGCCGGAGGCAATGAGCGCGGCATGCGCCGCTCCCAGAATCTCCTGCGCATGACCTTCGATCACGGTCACCGGAAGATCCGGCACCAGCATGCGCACCTGGTTCTTGATATGCCGGCTGAGCGCCGGCGAGGCGGCGGGCATCGCGAATCTGAGCTGCGGCAGGTGGTTCGCCAGCCATTGCGCGGTTTCCAGGAACACCGGCAGCAGGCGTTCCACTTCGGTAACCCGGCTGCCGGGCAACAATGCCACCAGCGGGTTCTCGACCGGCAGATGCAGGGCCCTGCGCAATGCGCCGCGGTCCAGACTGCGTGGCGCGCGATCCGCGAGCGGGTGGCCGACGTACACGGCATGAAATCCATGTTGCGCGTACAGCGGCTGCTCGAACGGCAACAGCGTCAGCACCAGCTCGGCGGCCTTGCCGACCTTGAACACCCGGCGCGCGCGCCACGCCCAGATTGAAGGGCTGACGTAATGCACGGTGCGGATTCCGGCCTTGCGCAACCTGGACTCGAGACCGAGATTGAAATCCGGCATGTCGATACCGATGAGTACATCGGGACGGTGTTGCCGGAAATGCCTGTACAGGCGCCGACGCACACGCAGCAAGCGCGGCAGGTGCGCCAGCACCTCGGTGATGCCCATGACCGCGAGGGTCTCGGCATGCACCAGCGGCCGGCAACCGGCCGCGATCATCGCCGGACCCGCGGCGCCCTCGAATTCGGCATCCGGCACGCGCGCGCGGATGGCGTGCATCAGCCCGGCCCCCAACTGGTCGCCGGAACTTTCGCCCGCAATCATGCCAATTCGCAACATGCTCGGCTGCGCTCCGCTGTCCTGCCGCACTCTCAGCGCGTGATACTGCGCTCGCTGGCTTCCAGAAACTCCACCAGGCATTGCAACTCGGATTGGGTGGCGCTCAGCACGCGCAACTTCGCCAGCGCCTCCGCAAGCCGCAGGTCCGAACGATACAACACCCGATAGGCATTCTTGATGTCGCGCAGCTGTGCGGCATTGAATCCACGGCGGCGCAGGCCCTCGCTGTTGATGCCGCGCGGTTCGGCCGGCGTACCGGAAATCATCATATAGGGCGGAACGTCGCGGCTCAGGTCCACATTCATGCCCGTAAAACTGTGGGCGCCGATGCGGCAGAACTGGTGCACCTTGGTGAAACCGCCGAGTATCGCCCAGTCCCCGATGCTTACATGTCCGGCGAGCGTGGCATTGTTGGCCAGGATGATGTGATTGCCCAACTCGCAATCGTGCGCTACGTGCACATAGGCCATGATCCAGTTGTCGCTGCCGACGGTGGTCTTGCCGCGGTCCTGCGCGGTACCGCGATTGATGGTGACGAATTCAAAGAATGTGTTGCGGTCGCCGATTTCCAGCCAGGTCGGCTCGCCGTGATATTTCATGTCCTGGGGAATGCCGCCGATCGAGGCAAACTGGAAGATGCGGTTGTCGCGGCCGATGCGCGTGGGGCCCTGGATCACGGCATGCGGCCCGATCACGGTGCGCGCGCCGATTTCCACCTGCGCACCGATGACCGCGAAGGCCCCGACCGTGACATCCGCCGCCAGCCGTGCGCCCGGGTCCACGGCGGCGCGCGCGTCAATCAAGCCTCGAACTCCCGCGCGGCGCACATGAGTTCGGCGGCGGCCACCAGTTGGCCATCCACCTCGGCGTGCGTGTCGAATTTCCACACGCCGCGCTTGTCCCACAGGTATTCCACCTTGAGCCGCACCTGGTCGCCGGGTTCCACCGGTTTCTTGAAGCGCGCCTTGTCAATGCCGACGAAATAGTACAGTTCGTTGGCCTGGGGCGCGTGGCCCAGACTGGCAAATGCCAGCAGCCCCGTGGCCTGGGCCAGCGCCTCGAGGATCAGCACCCCGGGCATCACCGGCCGATGCGGGAAATGACCGGGGAAAAACGGTTCATTGATGGTGACGTTCTTTATGGCGACCAGGCGCTTGCCGGGTACGCACTCCAGCACCCGATCCACCAGCAGGAACGGGTAGCGGTGCGGAAGCTGGCGCAAGATCGCGTGTATATCCAGGGACGATGCCGTTGACATGCTGTTTCAATCCTTCAATTTCTGCTCAAGCTGTTGCAGGCGCCGCGCCAGGTCATCCAGTTGGCGGAAGCGCACGCTGTTCTTGCGCCATTTTGCCGCACGGTCCATGGGTGCGCTGCCCGAGTACACCCCGGGCTCGTGTAGCGAGCGGCTCACCAGCGTCATCGCGGTAATCACGACATCATCGGCAATCTCGATGTGCCCGACGATGCCGGCGGCGCCGCCGATCATGCAGCGTTTGCCGATGTGCGCGCTGCCGGCAATCGCCACGCAACCGGCGATGGCGGTGTGCGCGCCGATGTGCACGTTATGCCCGATCTGAATCTGATTATCCAGCTTCACGCCGTCGCCGATGAGCGTGTCCTCGAGCGCACCGCGATCAATCGTGGTATTGGCGCCGATTTCCACGTCGTCACCGATTACTACCGATCCCAGTTGCGGAACCTTGACCCAGCGCTCGCCGTCCCGCGCGATGCCGAAGCCGTCGGCCCCGATGACCGCGCCGGCATGGATCAGCGCGCGCTTGCCGACGTGCACGCGCTCGGCGAGCGTGACATTGGCCACCAGGCGTGTGTGTTCGCCCACCTGTGCCGCACGCAGCACCACGCAGTTGGGCCCAATGGCGGCACCGGCGGCAATCACCGCCGCCTCCTCGATCACCGCCCCGGGACCAATCCAGGCGCTGGCCGCAACTTTGGCTGCGGGATGCACGCGGGCGGCGGTATCCATTCCCTGGCGAGCGGGGGGCGCGGGCGCGAGCATGGCGGCAACGCGCGCGTAAGCCAGATACGGATTGTCCACCACCAGTGCAGGCACCGGGCAGGCGTCCGCATCGGCCGCCGCCAGAATCACGGCCGAGGCGCGCGTGCTCGCCAGGTAGCGCCGATAGTGCGGATTGGAAAGAAAACTGATACTGCCGCGGTCCGCGTGCTCCAGCGTGGCTACCGCGTGTACGCGCACGCCGGCATCGCCGCGTACCTGCGCCCTGCAGCTTTTCGCCAGTTCCGCAAGCGTGTATTCCGCTGGCACGCGCCGCTCAACCTCAGTTACCGCCAGTGGCCGCCGCCGGGGCCGGCGCCTTGTAGTCCTTTTGCAACTGCGCCAGCACCTGGTCGGTCACGTCCACCGTGCCGTCGGCGTACACGATGCCCAGGCCGACGATCAGGTTAAAGTTGTGCGCCTTGGCGAAGGCCTGCACCTCCTTGACCACGACTTCCTGGATGGCGCCGAGCTTCTGGTTCTGCCATTGGTTCAGGTCCGCCTGGAAGTCGCTTTCCTTGCGGCTCAAATCCTGTTGATCGGCGTCCAGCTGATTCTGCAGGTTCTGCAACTGGGTGGCGCTCATCACCGAGCCGTTGCGGTTGATCTGCTCCTGCAAGGCCTTGACCTTGTTTTCCTGCGTAATCAGCGCGCTGCGCCGACTGCCGAACTTTTTCTGCATTTCCGCTTCCGCCGCCTTGGCCTGCGGTGAATCTTTCATCAAGGCCTGCATATTGACCACGCCGATCTTGAGGTCCGCGGCTTGCAGCGTCCCGGCGCCCAACAACAGTCCGGCGGCGGCAGCGACCAGCAACATACGGTAAGCGCATCGCATAAAGATCTCCGTAACCATCAGAAATAAGTGCCGAGGGTGAATTGGAAACGCTCCGTCAAGTCCCCGGGTTTGGGATTCAGCGGGAAAGCATAACTGAATTTCATGGCGCCGAGCGGCGTCAGGAAGGTGGCCGCCAGGCCCGCGGATACCCGCAGGCGGTTCCAGCGGAAATCACCGGGATCGGCAAACGCATTACCCGCATCTATAAAGAATGCCCAGCGACTGGAGCCGGTACCCCCGGTGCCGGAAGTCTCGTCACTCTTGCCGAAGTTCGGGAATATCAGCTCGTTCTGGATCCAGACATCCGCACGCCCGCCAAATGGAAAGCCATAGGAATCCTTGGGACCAAGTGTGGCCACCTGCCAGCCGCGTACCGTATCCGCACCGCCCACGAAGAAATTCTTGTAGGGCGGATAGGTGGCGGTCTTGCCGTAGGGTGCGCCGTAATCCGCTTCGCCGTTGATGCCGTAAATGAATCCCTTGAACAGCGGAATGAACGCGAGCTGCTGGTAGGTGAGTATGTAGTATTGCTGATCGAATCCCGGCAAAGCCGCGGTCAGACTCAGGGTTTCCTGCGAGCCGCTGGTGGGAAAGATTATGCGATCGCGGGTGTCACGCACGTAACTCAACTTGGCCTCAAGCGTGTTGTACTGCAGCGCCGGATACGGACACAGGAAAAAGAATCCGCGCGCATCCGAGCACCCGCCCAGCGTATTCACGACTTTGCCGTTCTGCGGGTTGGAAATGAAAGCCACGTACTGTTGTGACGAGCCCGATTGCGTGAACAGCTCATTATGCGAATACGTGGCGCCCAGCCCCCACCAGCTCACCTCGGTGAGCGGCATGAGAAAACTCAGGCTACCGCCGTAGGAATTCGTGGACAGCGGCGCGCTGTTGACGGTGATGGAGGAAGACTGGCTCTGGAACAGGGAAATCGTGCGGCTCACGCCGTTCACCGTCCAATAGGGGTCGGTGAAACTCCCGGAATAGGTGTGGCCGATGTAGGTACGATTGGCGTTGATTTCCAGGCGCTCGCCGGTTCCCAGGAAATTGGCGTTCACGATCTGCCCGCTCAACACCAGTCCGCTCAGGCTGCCGTAACCCACGCCCACCTGCGCGGTGCCCGCCGGACGTTCGGTGAGCGTGTAATCCACGTCCACCATGTCGCCGGTTCCGGGCACCGGCACGGTTTTGACCGTGGCGTTTTCCACCCACGGCAGACGATTGAGGCGCACCCGCGAGCGCTCAACGTCCACATTCGACAGCCAGGTACCTTCGAATTGGCGCATCTCGCGGCGGAAAACCACGTCATCGGTGCCGGAGCCGCCGCTGAAGCTGATATGCCGCACGTACACCCGCGGACCGGGTTCGATATAGAAAGTCATGGAAACCAGCTTGTGCTGCCGGTCAATGTCCGGAATGGGATTGACCTTGGCGAACCCGTAGCCGTCCATGCCCAGACGTTGTTGAATGAGATTGGCCGTAGCGGTGGAACGTTGCAGCGAAAACGTATCGCCCGGCTTGACCAGCACCAATTTCTGCAAAACCGCTTCCGGTACGACGAACTGGCCCGCAAGCTTTGCGTCCTTGACCTTGTAAATCGCACCTTCGCTGATATTCACGGTGATATACACATTGGTGCGATCCGGCGAGATCGCCACCTGCGCGGAGTCCACGGCAAAATCCGCGTAGCCGCGGTCCATGTAATACGAACGCAAGGACTCCAGGTCGCCGACCAGTTTTTCACGCGCGTATTCGTCGGAGCTGCCGAAAAATGTCCAGAAATCCGCCATTTTGAGTTTGAATACGTCGCGCAATTCGCTTTCGCTGAACGCGTGATTCCCGACAATGTCGATGGCGCGGATCTTGGCGGTCTCACCCTCCTTGATCTTTACCGCCACGTTGACACGGTTGTCACCGATATCGGTGATCGTGGGCGTGATAACCACGCCGTAGTGGCCGTGGCTGTAGTACTCGTCGGTAAGCTGCTGCAGAAAGCCATCCAGCGTCACACGGTTGAAAATCTGCCCGGTGGACAGGCCCGCCTTGTTGAGGTTCTTGTCGAGGTCGTCGCTCTTGATGAGTTTGTTGCCGGTCACCACGAAGCTGGCAATCGAGGGACGCTCATGCACGATAATGATGAGCGTGCCGCCGTCGCGGCGCATGGCAACGTCGCGGAAGAATCCGGTCTTGTAGAGGGCGCGAATGGCGTCCTGGATGCGGGTGGCATCCACGCTGTCGCCGATGTTGATCGGCAGATAGTCGAAGATCGTGCCCTCGGAGATGCGCTGCAATCCGACGACTTCGATCTTCTTCACCACGAACGACTCATCCGCCCGGGCGGCAGGAAGGGTGAGCATCAGGACAAGCAGCGTTGCCAGGAATATCCCGGTGCCTTTTAGCAGACCCACTCGTCCTCCTTACCCAAACAGTCGCATCAGATCGTTATAAACGGCGAAACCCAGCAGCATCAAGATCAGCGTCAGGCCAATGCGCTGACCGGTCATCTCC
The DNA here is from genome assembly GCA_035277745.1 of Gammaproteobacteria bacterium. Taxonomy (GTDB): domain Bacteria; phylum Pseudomonadota; class Gammaproteobacteria; order Natronospirales; family REEB76; genus REEB76. The sequence goes on from DATEJV010000183.1 coordinate 14,246, forward strand.
GCCTGGGCGGACAAGGGTGAGCCCTTGATCGCCTCCATGATGTAGTACAGCAGGTGGCCGCCGTCCAGCACCGGAACTGGCAGCAGATTCAGCACCCCGAGGCTGATGCTCACGATGGCGAGGAACGCGAGGAACGGCACCCAGCCGCTCTCCGCGGTGTAGCCAGCGTAGCGCGCTATATCTATCGGCCCGCTCAGGTTGCGCAACGAAACCTTGCCGATCACCATGTTCCAGGAAGCATCCAGGGTGAGCCAAGCCAGGCTGCCGGTGCGCACCGCGGCACGGCCCAGAGCGGCCGCGGGATTATACCGTTGTTCGGACTCCAGACGCCGGAGTACCCACGCAGGATAGCCAAGCTGGGCGCCGATGTGGCCGACGAGTTTGCCGCCGATTTCCTGCTCGCCCACGTGCAGCGTCAGATGCAGTCGCTGGTCACCCCGCTGCACCAGGATCTCGAGCGTCTGGCGGGGCGCCGCCTGCAGGATTTCCGCCAGTTGCCCCGGGCCGGCAAGTGCCTTGCCGCCGACTTCGAGAATCACGTCGCCCGGCCTGAGACCCGACTGCCGCGCCGTACCGTCCGCCGCCACCTCGCCCACCACGGGCGCCGCTTGCGGCTGCCACTGGCTCAGTCCCAGACCGGTGAGCAGCGCTCCCGGCTCGGTGAGTGCACGGGTGTCCTTGGCCTGCAGCAACAACTGGTGCTCGGCCCCTTGCGGGGTACGTACGGTCACCGCGATGCGTTGATTCTGCAACACGCCTTCGAACAGGTGCACCACCGCGGTATCCCAAGTGGGCGTGTCGTCACCGTTGACGGACACAATCTCGTCCTGCGGCTGAAAACCGGCGATCGCGGCGGGCGAGCCGGAACGGATCTCGCCCACGATCGGGCGTATGCCGGGCACGCCGATGATGAAAATCACCCAAAAGGCGATGACCGCAAATATGAAATTGAATACCGGGCCGGCGAGCACCGACAGAAACCGCTTGGGCAAGGACTGATGGTTGAATGCCAGGTGTTTCTCGGCCTCCGGCACTTCGCCCTCGCGCTCGTCGAGCGGCTTGACGTAACCGCCGAGTGGCAGCCAGCCGACGGCAATTTCGGTGGAATCCGGACGGCGCTGCCAGCGCCACAGGGGTTTGCCGAAAAATACCGAAAAGCGCAGCACCTTGATGCCGAAGGCACGCATCACGACGAAGTGGCCGAATTCGTGCCAGATGATGAGCACGCAGATGGCCACCAGAAACGCGACGATGCTGATGAGTACGTTCACAAACTGTGCTCCCTCACCTGCGCCGCAATCGCGGCCGCCATGCCGCGCGCGCGCCGGTCACAGTCGAGCACCTCTTCAATGGAACCCGCGGCCACAGACGGGCAGCGTTCCAGGGTCGCGCTCACCACCTCGGCAATCGCCGTGAACCGCAGGCGTTCCGACAAAAACGCCTGCACCGCGATTTCGTTGGCCGCGTTCAACACCAACGGCGCGCTGCCGCCGGTCTTGGCCGCCTCGATGGCCAGACTCAAGCACGGAAACGCCGCAAAATCCGGCGGTTCAAAATCCAGATGCGCCACGCCGAACAGGTCCAGCGGCTGGATGCCGGCCTGGATGCGCTCCGGCCAAGCCAGGCCACAGGCGATGGGCGTGCGCATGTCCGGATTGCCGAGCTGCGCCAGCACCGACCCGTCGGCATATTCCACCAGCGAATGCACCACGCTTTGCGGGTGCACCACCACTTCGATGCACTCGGGCGGCAGGTCAAACAGCCAGCACGCCTCGTTCACTTCCAGGCCCTTGTTCATGAGCGTGGCGGAATCCACCGAAATCTTGCGGCCCATTTTCCAGCGCGGATGCGCACAGGCCTGATCCGGCGTGGCCGTGTGCCGCCGTTCCCGCGACCAGCCGCGGAACGGCCCGCCCGAACAGGTGAGCAGCAGGCGGCGCACGCCCTCGGGGCGCGCGCCCGCTCGATAGCCGTTCGGCATGCACTGAAACAGCGCGTTGTGTTCGCTGTCGATCGGCAGCAGCTCGGCGCCGTAACTGCGCACCGCCTGCATGAACAGCGCACCGCTCATGACCAGCGATTCCTTGTTGGCGAGCAGCACGCGCTTGCCGGCCTTGACCGCGGCCAGCGTCGCCAGCAGGCCGGCCGCGCCCACGATCGCGGCCATCACGCAGTCGCTCTCCGGCAACGCCGCGACTTCTTCCAGGGCGCGCGCGCCCGCGAGTACCTCGGTTTTCAGGCCGTGCGTCTTGAGCTGCGCGCGCAATTCCCGTGCCGCGGCCTCCTCCACCAGCACCGCATATTGCGGCTGGTGCTCGAGACACTGGCCGAGCAGACGTTCGACGTTGCTGCGCGCCGTCAGCGCCACCACGCGGTAATCCTCACGATGGCGGCCGACGACATCCAGGGTGCTGATCCCGATGCTGCCGGTGGCGCCGAGGATGGTGACGCCTTTCATTTCAGGCGCTCCAGAATCGCCAGCCCCAGCCAGAATGCCGGCAGTGCAGCGGTCAGGCTGTCAATGCGGTCGAGCACGCCGCCGTGACCGGGAAACAGCCGGCCGCTATCCTTGATCCCGGCTTCACGCTTGAACATGCTTTCGGAAAGATCGCCCACGATGGACAGCCAGCCTGCCAGTACGCACACAGGAATAAGAGCATAGCCGCCGCCCGGAAGTGCCCAGAACACCCCGGCGCATGCTACGGCCAGCAGCGCCAGCGTAGCACCGGCGACGCCCTCCCAGGTTTTACCGGGACTCACATCGGGTGCGAGCTTGTGCCGGCCGAAGGCCCGCCCGGCGAAATACGCGGCAATATCCGCCGCCCAGATCAGCACCAGCAGGAACAACAACTTGCGCCGGCCGTCGGCACCGGCATGCAGTGCGATGGCGGCAAACCACGCGGGCAGCAGCGTCAGCAAGCCGCACAGCAATTTGACGGGCACGGCAAACTCCCGGCGCCAAACGCCGATCCAGACAAGCGCGAACAGCCACCAGCCCAGTGCCACCCAGGCGGTAATCCACAGCACCCAATGATTGTGCTGCAGCGTCCAGAAACAGATGAGCAGCACCGCCAGCAGCAGCGTGCAGCCGGCTTGCAACCACGGCGCGCGCAGCCGGGACAAGGCCGTCCATTCCCACGCGGCCGCCAGTGCCACGGCGCCGGCCGCGAGGCCCAGCGCCCAGGTGGGCGCAAACCACACCAGCGCCACGACCGCCGGCAGCAGGATCGCGGCGGTAAGAATGCGCAGCTTAAGCATGATCCGCGTCCCGGGTCTGTTCAGACGTACGGCCGAAACGCCGCTGGCGCTGCGCATACCAGTTCAACGCCGCCTCCAGCGCCGGCGCGTCAAAATCCGGCCACAGCACCTCGGTGAAATACAATTCGGTGTACGCGAGATTCCACAACAGAAAATTGCTGATGCGCTGTTCGCCGCCGGTGCGGATGAAGAGATCGGGATCCGGCAGCCCCGCGCACGCCAGCGCGTTCGCTACCTGCTGTTCGTCCAGCTCCTCGACGCGCAGGCGCCCGCCCACGGCCTCGACCGCCAGCCGCCTCGCAGCCTGCAACAAATCCCAGCGTCCGCCGTAAGC
>DATEJV010000184.1:0-4202 GCA_035277745.1 Gammaproteobacteria bacterium
GGTTGTCGTCAAGCCAGGCTTCCAGTCCCACGCCGGTCATGCGGTTCCCCGCCTGGGTGATTTCCACCGCATCGGCGCTGGTGGCGATGTTGGTGTTGAGGTTGACGTCCATTTTATCCGTCTGCACCACCAACACTGGACCGCCGTTGTCGGCCGGATGCTGCATCTGCACGTGACCCACGAGTTCCACCCGCTGGTTGCCGGAGGGCAGCAGCGCGTGGTCCGCGGCCACATCCCAAGGCGGGCTGCCGCTGATGAAATAGCGGATGCGCGGCGCAAACACCTCGATGCTGTCGTCGTCGGGATGGTGCAGCATGCGCGGCGAGCGCAGCACGGCGTGCGGCTCACCTTGGGCGTTGAGTTCGGTGACCGTGGCGTCCGTGAAGGTGTAATCCGGCACATGCGTGGGCGGGGCCGGCGGCGGCACGGCGGGCGGCGTGACTTGGCGCAGCAGCCACCAGGTTCCGGCGGCGGCCAGCACCAGCAGCAGAAATCCCGCGGCGAAACGCGCGCTCATGCTTTGCGGTTCCGCGCGGTGAGCAGCAAGTCGCAAACCTCGCGCACCGCGCCTTCACCGCCGCGTGCGCGGGTCACGTGGTGAGCGCGTGCGCGTACTTCGGGCTGTGCATCGGCCACCGCCACCGCCAGGCCCGCAGACTCGAACAAGGGCAAATCCACAAGATCGTCGCCGACACAGGCCACCTGATTCCAGGCAAGTTTGAGCCGGCGCAGGAGATTCTGCAGCACCGCCAGCTTGTCGTCGCGGCCCTGAAACAGGTGACGGATTCCCAGTTCCCGCATGCGCTGCGCGACCGCCGGCGAGCGGCGCCCGGAGATCACCGCCACGCGTACGCCGTGACGCAGCAGGAGCTTGATGCCGTGACCGTCGCGCACATGGAAAACCTTCAATTGCTCGCCCCGGGCCCCGTAATACAGCCGCCCGTCGGTGAACACGCCGTCCACGTCGAACACCGCAAGCTGCACGCGCGCCGCGCGTTCTTCCAGCGCAGGCATGTCACACCACGCCGGCGCGCACCAGGTCGTGCATGTGCAGCGCGCCGATCAGGCTGTTGTCCGCGTCCACCACCGGCAGCGCGGTGATGCGCTTGTCGTTCATGATGCGGATGGCTTCGCCGGCGAGCACCTCGCCACGTACCGTGGTGCAGTTGCGCGTCATGACGTCGACGATGCGCGCGCGGTGCACGTTTACTTCGTGATCCAGGGCGCGCCGCAGATCACCGTCGGTGAAAATTCCGGCCACGTGGTTTTTCGCATCCACGATCACCGTCATGCCCAGGCCCTTGCGCGTCATTTCCATGAGTGCCGCGCTCAACGGTGCGTCCTGCGCCACCGCCGGCACCGCGCTGCCGGTGTGCATGATGTCCGCGACGTGCAGCAGCAGGCGCCGGCCGAGCGAGCCGCCGGGATGCGAGCGCGCGAAATCCTCCTGGGTGAAACCGCGCGCCGCCAGCAACGATACCGCGAGCGCGTCGCCCATCGCGAGTGCCGCGGTGGTGCTGGCCGTGGGCGCGAGGTTCAGCGGGCAGGCTTCCTGCGCCACACTCACGTCCAGATTCACGTCCGCGGCTTTGGCGAGTGTGGACTGCGGGTGGCCAGTGAAGGTGATGAGCTTGACGCCGAGGCGCTTGATGAGCGGCAGCAAAGTGAGCAGTTCGGCGGTTTCGCCGGAGTTGGATACGGCCAGCACCACGTCCTCGCCGGTGATCATGCCCATGTCGCCATGACTGGCCTCGCCGGGATGCACATAGAACGCCGGCGTACCGGTGGAGGCGAGCGTGGCGGCGATCTTGCCGGCCACGTGACCGGACTTACCCATGCCCATGACCACGGCCCGGCCGCGGCACCCGAGCAGCACGCGGCAGGCCGCGGCAAAGTGTTCATCCACACGCGCTGCGAGCGCCGCCACGGCCGCGGCTTCGGTTTGCAGAACCTGGATGGCATGCTGCAACAGGTTGGCGTTGTCGTTGCGGTTCATCGGCGGGTACAGCCGTGGAAAACGCGCGAGCCGTCATAATACACGTTTTTCCGCCGCGCTCCGGACACGCGGTTCCGGCGCCCGCAGCCAATCGGGTATCATGTCCCGGTCCCCAGGTTCCCGGAGCCAGCGCGTGTCGCCCGCTGAAGTCGAGCATCTCATCATGCAGGGCCTGCCCGCGGCGCAAGTGCGCGTCCAGAGCGAGGACGGCACGCACTTCGAAGCGCTCGTCATCGCGCAAGTGTTCGCCGGCAAACGCCCGCTGGCGCGCCACCAACTGGTGTACCAAGCGCTGGGCGAACGCATCGGCGCAGAGATACACGCACTCAGTCTGCGCACCCTGACTCCGGACGAGTGGCAACGCCAATCCGCGGCGTGATACCGCGAACGCGCTGAAGGTCGAATTTGGACAAACTCTTCATCAACGGCGGCCGTCCCCTCGAGGGTGAGATCCGCATCTCCGGTGCCAAGAACGCCACGCTGCCGATTCTCGCCGCCACGCTGTTGGCCGACAGTCCAGTCACCATCGGCAACGTGCCGCACCTGCACGATGTCACCACCACCATCGAATTGCTGGGCAGCATGGGTGTGGGCGTCACCATTGACGAACACATGCGCATCGAGGTGGACCCCGCCAGCATCCGCGAGTTCTACGCGCCCTACGAGCTGGTGAAGACCATGCGCGCCTCGATTCTGGTGCTCGGGCCGCTGGTGACCCGATTCGGGCGCGCCGACGTGTCCTTGCCCGGCGGTTGCGCCATCGGCACGCGCCCGGTGAATCTGCACATCTCCGGCCTCGAAGCCATGGGCGCGACAATCAAGGTGGAGAACGGCTACATCCGTGCCCAGGCCGAGCGGCTGCACGGTGCGCGCATCCTCATGGATATGGTGTCGGTGACCGGCACCGAGAACATCATGATGGCTGCGACGCTCGCCGACGGCACCACGGTGATTGAGAACGCGGCGCGCGAGCCGGAAGTCGTGGACCTGGCACATTGCCTGGTGCAGATGGGCGCGAAAATCAAGGGTGAGGGCACGGATACCCTGGTCATCGAGGGCGTCAAGAAACTGCACGGTACGCAGTACAACGTGCTGCCGGACCGCATCGAGACCGGCACCTATCTGTGCGCCGGCGCGCTGACCGGCGGGAACGTGCGCGTCAAGGATACGCGGCCCGAACTGCTCGAGGCGGTGATTACAAAACTTGAAGAGACCGGTGCCAAGGTCGGCACGGGCAAGAACTGGATCGAGGTGGACATGCAGGGCCGCCGTCCACACGCGGTGGACGTGCGCACCGCGCCTTACCCCGCGTTCCCCACCGACATGCAGGCGCAGTTCACCGCCCTCAACGTGGTGGCCGAAGGCACCGGCACCATCACTGAAACCGTGTTCGAAAACCGCTTCATGCACGTGCTGGAAATGCAGCGCATGGGTGCCGATGTACGCCTCGAGGGCAACACCGCCATCAGCCAGGGCGTCGAGCATCTGACCGGCGCGCCGGTCATGGCCACCGATTTGCGCGCCTCCGCAAGCCTGGTACTCGCGGGCCTGGTGGCGCAGGGCGAGACCGTGGTGGACCGCATTTACCACATAGACCGCGGCTACGAAACCATCGAAGAAAAGCTCGGCCAGTTGGGCGCGAAAATCCGCCGCGTGCCGGCCTGACAAGAAGTGAGGGGTGAGGAGTGAGGGGTCAGAAAAACAAAGAAAACCTTGACAAAGAAATTTCCGAACTACACTTTTAAACGCCTTACACCTCACGCCTTACCATTTACTCAAATCAGCTGCTGGCCTGTATCGGCCGCTCGGCGATTTTCACCTTGACGCTGAACGCTTTGCCTTGATGGACACCCCCCAGCGTCACCACGGTGCCGGGCGGCTGGCCGGCGATGCGGTCAAGTGCATCATGACTGTTGACGACCGGCTTGCCGTCTATGCTCTGAATCACGTCGCCGGGCACGAGGCCCGCGCGGCTGCCCGGCCCGTTCGGCGCCAGGCTGGTAATGATGAACCCGTCGGTGCTGTTCAGCCGGAAGGCCGCGGCCAGTTGCGGGGTGATGTCCTGCGGCTCGACGCCCAGATAGCCGCGGCGCACGCGTCCGTAGGCAATGAGCTGCTGCATGACGCCGCGTGCCAGGTTCACGGGAATGGCGAAGCCGATGCCGGTGGAGCCGCCGTTCGGCGAGAACAGCGCGGTGTTGATGCC
>DATEJV010000185.1:0-6052 GCA_035277745.1 Gammaproteobacteria bacterium
CGCGCACGCAGCACCACACCGGCGCTGTATGGCGAAAAGCTCCGGCAAGCCGGACTGGTGGGCGAGGGTGCGCTGGACAAGGCGGTGGATGTGTATCGCAAGCGGCTGGATGCCGGACAACCCGTGGCTCCGGGCGTCGGCCCGCCGGTGACGAACCAGTACACCGTGGACTGGAGCCGCTACCAGCAACATCACTGGCACGAGAACGTGGACACGCGGCTGCCGGCCGACCGGCTCAAATTCCTGAGTGAGGGCATGAACCGCGTGCCTGCGCAAGTCGAGCTGCATCCCACGGTGGCGCGCATCTACGATGCGCGCCGCAAGATGGCGCAGGGCGCGCAAGCCATGGATTGGGGATTTGCGGAGACCCTGGCCTACGCGAGCTTGGTGACCGAAGGTTATCCCGTACGGCTCACCGGTCAGGACACTGCGCGCGGCACGTTCTTCCACCGGCATGCGGTGTTGCACAACCAGAAAGACGGGAGTACCTGGACGCCGCTCGAACACCTGGCGCCGGACCAGAAGCGTTTCGTAGTGGTGGATTCGCTGCTCTCGGAAGAGGGCGTGATGGCGTTCGAATACGGCTACAGCACGGCCGAACCGGATGCGCTGGTGATCTGGGAAGCGCAATTCGGCGACTTCGCCAACGGCGCGCAAGTGGTGATTGACCAGTTCATATCCGCCGGCGAGGCCAAGTGGGGGCGACTCTGCGGTCTGGTGCTGTTCCTGCCGCACGGCTATGAAGGCCAAGGCCCTGAACATTCCTCGGCGCGCCTGGAGCGCTACCTGCAACTCTGCGCCGAGCACAACATGCAGGTGTGCGTGCCGTCCACGCCCGCGCAGATGTTCCATATGTTGCGCCGTCAGATGCTGCGCCCGTATCGCAAGCCGCTGATCGTCATGACGCCCAAGAGCCTGCTGCGGCACAAGCTCTCGGTGTCGTCACTGGCGGACCTGACCCACGGGCGCTTCCACGTGGTGATCCCCGAGATTGACGCGCTCAAGGCGGCCAATGTGCGGCGCGTGGTGTTCTGCTCGGGCAAGGTGTATTACGACCTGTTGCAGGCGCGGCGTGCCGCCAAGATTGACGATATCGCGATTGCGCGCCTCGAGCAGTTGTATCCATTCCCGCACGATGAGTACGCCGAGGTCATCGAGCTCTACGCCAACGCGCGCGACATCGTATGGTGCCAGGAAGAACCGCAGAATCAGGGCGCATGGTATGAAATCCGCCATCGCCTGCAGGAGCCGCTGACCGCCAGGCACGTGTTGCGTTATGTGGGGCGCGCGGCCTCGGCGTCGCCGGCGGCCGGCTATGCGCAACTGCACAAAGAACAGCAAAATGCACTGATTCAGGAAGCCCTGAGCGACAAGCCGGCACCGGTGCAAATCGGCAGCCGCGACAACACCAAGACCCGAGCCGTATCGGAGAAGGCATGAGCATCGAAATCAAGGTTCCGGCGCTGCCGGAGTCCATTCAGGACGCCACGCTCGTAAGCTGGCACAAGCAGCCGGGCGACGCGGTCAAACGCGATGAAAATCTGGTGGACATCGAGACCGACAAGGTGGTGCTCGAGTGTCCGGCGCCGGCCGACGGCGTGCTCAAGGAAATCCGCCAGCCGAACGGCGCGACGGTGACGGCCGATCAGGTGATCGGCATCCTCGAACCCGGTGCGGCGGCGGCCAAAGGCACTGCGGCACCCGCACCGGCGGCCAAGCCCGCGGCGCCGCCGACGGCGGTTTCGGCTCCCAAGCCGGCGCCCGTTGCTCCGACTCGGGCGGCACCCGCACCCACGGCGGAGCATGATTTGCCTCTCAGTCCGTCGGTGCGACGGCTGGTCGAGGAGCATCAACTGAATCCCGCCACGATCCAGGGCACCGGTCTCGACGGACGGCTTACCAAGGGCGACGTGCTCGATTTCATCAATCGTGGCGCTACCGCGGCGCCCGCAAGTAGCGAAGCGCCGGCGATGGCCGGCGCTGCCGTACGCGCGCCGTCCGGCACGCGCCAGGACCGGCGCGTGCCGATGACGCGCATGCGCGCGCGCATCGCCGAACGCCTGTCTGCATCCCAGGCCAATACCGTGATGCTTACCTCGTTCAACGAGGTGGACCTCTCCCAGGTCATGGCGCTGCGTGCGCGCTACAAGGACAAGTTCGAGAAGGAGCAGGGCGTGAAGCTCGGCTTCATGTCGTTCTTCGTCAAGGCGGTGATCGAGGCGCTGAAGAAATATCCGGTGGTCAACGCCTCCACCGAGGGCAACGACATCATCTACCACGATTACTGGGACATCAGCGTGGCGGTATCCACGCCGCGCGGCCTGGTGACGCCGGTGCTGCGCGACGCCGACCAGATGAGCTTCGCGGAGATCGAGAAAACGCTCGCGGATCTCGCGCTGCGCGCGCGCGACGGCAAGATCAGCATCGAGGAGATCACCGGCGGCACCTTCACCATCACCAACGGCGGGGTGTTCGGTTCGCTGTATTCCACGCCCATCATCAATCCGCCGCAGAGCGCGATCCTCGGCATGCACGCCATCAAGGAGCGGCCGGTGGTGGTTAACGGCCAGATCGTGGCGCGCCCCATGATGTACATTGCGATTACTTACGACCATCGCATCGTGGACGGCCGCGAAGCGGTGCTGTTCCTGGTGTCGGTAAAGGAATCGCTGGAAGATCCCGCAAGGCTGCTATTGCAAATTTAATGTCCCTGCTGGGGGTGGCGAAACCTTTCACCTTCAGGTGAAGCAACTAGTGATGATGTGTCCACGCAGCAGATACAAGTTTTTCCCTCTCCCCGTTGAGGGGAGAGGGGAGGGTGAGGGGTGATCTAACCACCCCAACCTCACCCCCGCCCTCTCCCGCCAGCGGGAGAGGGGGAATTAATGTCGGCTTTCGGCCGATCAAGCGCAAGCCTCTTGCCTTAAGAGGCGAGATTTGTTTCTTAGCAGGGAAAACCAAATGAGCCAGTCTTTTGATGTCGTGGTCATCGGTGCCGGTCCGGCCGGTTACGTGTGTGCGATCCGCGCCGCACAGAACGGTCTCAAGACCGCGTGCGTGGATGACTGGAAAAACCTCGACGGCAAACACGCATTCGGCGGCACCTGCCTGAATGCCGGCTGCATCCCCTCGAAGGCCTTGCTGGAATCCTCCGAGATGTTCCACAAAACGCAGCACGAATTTGCCGCGCACGGCATCCGGGTCGGTAACGTGAAGATGGACGTGACCGCGATGCAGGCGCGCAAAGCGAAAATCGTGCAGACGCACACCGGCGGCATCGCACTGCTGTTCAAGGGCAACAACGTCACCGGCATTGCGGGCCGTGCCCGTCTGTTGAAAAACGGCAGCGTGGAAGTGACGGACTTCGGCGATCCCAAAAAGAAGGACATCCTCGAAGCGAAGCACATCGTGCTGGCCGCGGGCTCGGAACCGGTGGAACTCAAGGTCGTGCCCTTCGACGGCAAGAACGTCGTGGATTCCTGGGGCGCGCTGGAATTTTCCACGGTGCCGAAACGCCTGGGCGTGATCGGCGCCGGCGTCATCGGCCTGGAGCTGGGGAGCGTCTGGCAGCGGCTCGGCGCCCAGGTCACCATGCTCGAAGCCATGGAACAGTTCCTGTTCATGGCCGACCAGCAGATTGCCAAGGACGCCGAACGCCAGTTCCGCAAGCTGGGCCTCGACATCCGCTTGGGCGCCAAAGTGACCGGCGCAAGCCAGGGCAAGGCCGGCATCACGGTGAACTATGAGGACAAGGACGGCAAACACGCCATCGAGGTGGACAAGCTGATCGTGGCCGTAGGACGCCGGCCGGCGACGAAGAACCTGATTGAGGACGGCAGCGCCGTGAAGCTCGACGCGCGCGGCTTCATCCAGGTGGATGAGGAATGCCGCACCGGCGTGAAAAACACCTGGGCTATCGGCGACTGCGTGCGCGGCCCGATGCTGGCGCACAAGGGCTCGGAAGAAGGCATCATGGTCGCGGACCTGATCGCCGGCAAAGTCGCGGAAATGAATTACGCAGTGATTCCCTCGGTCATTTACACCTGGCCGGAAATCGCCTGGGTGGGCAAGACCGAGGAGGAACTGAAAAAGCAGGGCGTGAAATACAAGGCCGGAACGTTTCCCTTCGCCGCCAACGGCCGCGCGAACGCCATGGAAGCGGGCACCGGCCGGGTGAAGATGCTGGCCCAGGCCGACAGCGACGAAATTCTGGGCGTGCACATCTTCGGTCCCATGGCCTCCGAGCTGATCGCCGAAGCCGTGACCGCCATGGAATTCCGCGCCAGTGCCGAGGACCTGCAGCGCACCATCCACGCGCATCCGACGCTCGCGGAGGCCATGCACGAGGCGGCACTGGCGGTGGACAAGCGCGCCATCCATGTGCTCAACCGCTGACGCCGGCGTTCCCCCGCCGGGGGCGGCGCTCGCGGGCACATTGCTTTGCGTTGCAACCCCGGGGAGCAGCGATTAAGGTTGGTATCCATGCGCCAGTTCGTGCCTGCATTGGTTCTCGGCCTGCTGCCGTTTGCCGCGTCGGCTCAAACGCCGTCGCCGCCGGCCGTCGTGCCCTCGCATGCGGTGGTATTCATGTATCACCGCTTCGGCGACGCGCGCCATCCGTCCACCAACGTCACGCTCGCGGATTTCGACGCGCAGTTGAACTGGCTCGCACAGCACCACTATCAGGTGTGGCCGCTGCCGAAGATCGTGGCATATCTCAAGACCGGTCGCGCGATTCCCGATCACGTGGTGGCCATCAGCATTGATGACGCTTACCAGACGGTGTACGAATATGCCTATCCGCGGCTCAAGGCGCGCGGCTGGCCGTTCACGGTGTTTGTCGAGACCGGTTCCGTGGACCAGCATCTGCCGGATTTCATGACTTGGGACGAGCTGCGTGAAATGCAGCAGCACGGCGCGAATTTTGGCAATCACACCATGGATCATGCGCATCTGCCGTTCCGCAACAAGGGCGAGACCGATCTCGCCTGGGCCGACCGTGTGCGCAAGGACATCCTGGGTGCGCAGGCGCGTTTGCAGGCGGAGCTTGGGCCCCAGACCAATGCCGATCCCAAGTTGTTTGCCTATCCGTACGGCGAATACGACCAGGATTTGGCGGAGCTGGTTACCGGGTTGGGCTATGTCGCCTTCGGGCAGCAAGCCGGCGCCATTGGCGAGCCTTTGGATGCGCGTGCCCTGCCGCGTTTCCCCATCGAGGAGGGTTATAGCGCGATTTCGCAGTTTGTCCTGGATGCGACCAGCCTGCCTATGCCGATCGCATCGGTGCAGCCTTGGAACCCGCTGGTGACCGCCGCCAACAATCCGCCACGGCTGGAAGTGAACCTGGTGCCCGGGCGCGTACCGCCCGCGGCATTGCATTGTTACCTGAACGGGCCGCCCATGCCGGTTAGCTGGATGAACGTGGCGCGTACCCGGTTTGTGATTCAGGCGCCCGCGCCCGTAGGTGTCGGGCGCACACGTTACAACTGCACCGCGCTGGTCAACGGGCGCTATTACTGGTACAGCAAGATCTGGTTGTTGCCGCCGCCGCCCTGATTCGCACTGAATCTGCGCGCGTGCTCAATCCCGGGCTTTGACATTATCTTCTCGCGCCGCGCACGGAACTCACTGTTCCAGTACCGCTTGCGCGGCCGCGCTGACGCAAAGTCCGGCAATGAGCGCGAACCCGAGAGTGAATCGCATGGCTAATCTCCGTATCAAGAAGAAACGTTCGAGAAGTGCATTGCTGCCAGCAAGCTCAGTTGCCGAATGCGCATAGCTCCGAACCGCACGTTACCCACCGGAATTGTCCAATGTGATCCCGGAGAGCTTGCCAAGTTCGTTACCGCGGATCATGGCACGGATATTTTCGATATACGCGCTGCCGGTAATCGAATAGCGGTTCAGGGCGCCCGCCAGCTGGAAGGCGTCCAGCGGCTTGCCGGTGGCACGCATGTGCGCGCGCATATTGCGGAAGTCCACATACGCGAAGCCTATATTGATGTTGTGCAGATAGGCGCGCACCGAACTTTGCAGGTCGGGGTACACGCGC
>DATEJV010000186.1:0-3186 GCA_035277745.1 Gammaproteobacteria bacterium
ATCGGTTCCGCTTTGCGCTGATTTATGTGAATGTTTCCCAACGCCTGATTCCGGTGATTGCCTGCAGTCTGCTGCTGATCGCAGGCTGCGCGAGCCCAGGTCCGGTCCATTCGCCGCCGTCACCCCTGCCGGATAGCGCAACACAAGCCACCGCACCACGTGCTCAGGTCTGGGTACTGGACTCCGGCTGGCACACCGGGCTGATCCTGGCGCGCGCGGAACTGGGACCGACACTCACGCGCTTGCTACAGCCCGCGCGCGATGCCCAGTACCTCATGTTCGGCTGGGGCAACCGCCGCTTCTACATGTCGTCAAATCCAACCATCGGAATGGACATTGCCGCGCTGTTTCCGTCGCAGAGCGTGGTATTGGTCGAGGGCTGCAACAGTCCACCACGTGCCTGCTACACCCCCGAGGTTCAACTCCGGCACGTGTCCGTAACCGCAGGCGGCCTGGAGCGCCTCGATGGTTATCTCGCCGCCTCGCTGCAAACCGACGCGCAGAGCAGGCTTGAACCCCTGACACCGGGACCAGACACCGGCAGCGAGTTCTACGCTTCGGGGCTCTCGTACGATGCATTCCACACCTGCAACACCTGGACGGCGGAGGCGCTGCACGTTGCCGGCGTGCCGGTCACTTATCACGGGGTGATCTTCGCCGATCAACTTTGGCGGCAGTTGCAATAGTCTGATTCGGAAAAGGCCCGCGCGCAGACATCGGGCCGCAAGCCTTACACCCAGCGCCGTCACATGCCCACGGCGCTCGACACTGCGTTCAGGTTTCCAGCTTGAAATCCGCGCCGGTCTGCAGGCCTTCCAGCTCGGCGTGCGCCGCGCGCCACTCGCGGCTGGCGTGCAGATCCTCAAGCGCGATGGGCACACTGCCGTGCAGGCGCGCCAGCCGCCACTGACTCATGGGATGCTTGTAGCTTCCCAATTCGCCGACTATCGCCTGCACCGCGGCCCGGTTGTTGCATACCGGCAGCATGTCGCAGCCGGCGGCCAGCGCCGCACGCGCGCGTTCGACCGGACCGCCGGCGAGCTCCGCCGCGCGCATGCTGAGGTCGTCGCAAAATGCCGCACCCTTGAAGTCCAACCGGTTGCGCAGCTCGCCCTCGATCCAGCGGCGCGACAGGCTCGCCGGCAACCTGTCCACGGCCGGGTACACCACGTGCGCCATCATGACCGACAACAGTTCGAGGCGAATCAATTGTGTGTACGGGTTGAGATCGCGGCGCCGGATTTCATCCAGCGGTCGCTCATCCACCGGCAGCACATGATGCGAATCGCCGCTCACCGCGCCGTGGCCGGGAAAATGCTTGGCGGTGGCGGCCATGCCCGCACGCCGCATGCCCAGCAGCCAGGCGCGTCCCAGTTCCGCTACCGCCTTGAGTGTGTGATGAAACGCACGGTCGCCGATAACCACACTGCGCCCGTAGTCGAGGTCCAGCACCGGCGCGAAGCTCAGGTCCACGCCCGCCGCGCGCAATTCCGCCGCCATCAGCCAGGCGCTGCTCTCGGCGAGGCGGCGCGCAGCACTGGGATCGCGCTCGTACACATCGCCGAAAAACCGCGCCGGCGGCAGACGCGTGAATCCGTCGCGGAAGCGCTGCACCCGGCCGCCCTCCTGATCCACGGCGACCAGCAGGGGCGGCGTGCGCAGCGCGTGGATGTCGGTGACCAGTGCGCCGAGTTGCCCGGGATCCGCATAATTGCGCGTGAACAGAATCACGCCGCCAATCAACGGATGCTGCAGCAGCTCCCGATCCTCGGCACCCAGCCCGGTACCGGCGACATCCACCATCAGCGGGCCGAGGCTCACGGATTCGACTCAGCGGGTGTGGAACACAGGACCTGTGGTATGCCCCTTGCGCAGCACTGGCCGCGGACGGTGCGCATGGCTCAGTTGCCGGCCGCCGGATCGGCCTGCGCCTGCCAGACCTTGAGAAACTCGGTGAGATGCGGTTTGTTGGCGCGCGCCAGGTACTCGCGTACGCGTTCGCATTCGGAGCGGTAACCCGCCGCTTCCATGCGTCCGCGCATGCGTTCGAAGCGCAGATAGATGAGATAGGTATTGAGCGTGTCGGTCTCGCAGTAATCGCGGATGCTGTCTATGCCGCCGGCGAGATACGTGTCCCACACGCGGCTGCCGTGCATGCCGAGCTTGCCGGGCAGGCCGCACAACTGCGCGACTTCGTGCAGCGGCGCCGCCGCCCGTATTTGAAAGCCGGCGAGCACGTCCATCAGGTCGGTATGCCGCCAGTGGTAACGCGACAGATAATTGTTGTAACGAAACCCGGTTTCGCTGTCGCCGATCTCCCAATAGCGCGGCGCGGCAATGGCGTGGTGCAGCGCGCGGTAGTGCAGCACCGGCAGATCGAAGCCGCCGCCGTTCCAGGACACCAGGTCCGGCGTGAATTTCTCGATGCCCTCGTAAAAGCGCGTGATGAGCTCGGCTTCACCCGACTGCGGCGTGCCCAGCGACCACAGCCGGAAATCGTCGGCGTATCGCTGCGCCACCGAGATCGCCACCACCCGGTGCAGATGCAGCGGCAGGAATTCGCTGGCACCGGTTTCCTGGCGGCGCTGCTGGAACATGGCGCGCGCCACGTCCGCGTCGCTCAGGCTGTCCAGCCCGTACAGTTGGCGACCGCCCGCCACATCCGGGATGGTCTCGATGTCGAAGGCCAGGATGTTCATGTGCACCCCCGCGAAATCTGCGGCCAGTGTAGCAAACGCCGCACCGCCCGGTTTGGCCTTTACCGCCATGCCAAAAAACCGCACCATACGCGGCAGGCCACGCCAGGAACCAGACCATGCGCAACGCCGGCGCATCCATTACGCATCTGATTCCAGTACCGGGGTAAGGGATGATCCGCAACTGGAGTATTCGCAATCGCGTGCTGCTGCTGGCGCTGCTGCCGACCATCAGTCTGGGCGTGATCTTGGGCGCTTATTTCATCCGCAGCCGCGTGCACGATCTCGACGCCTCGCGCGTGGCTTTGGGCGACACCATCGCCCGCCAACTGGCCTCCTCCAGCCTGTATGGCGTGCTTACGCACGACCCGCGGGCTTTGCAGACGCTCGCACAGAGCGTCGCACGCGGACAGGGCATTGACTCGGTGGTCATCACCGACAACAAAGGCCAGGTGCTGGCGCAGGTAAAAGCGCCGACTCCGCCCGGCCG
>DATEJV010000187.1:0-3795 GCA_035277745.1 Gammaproteobacteria bacterium
CCGCGGATTCAACCAAATGGCCGAAGGCCTGCAGAAACTCGACGCCGAACGCCGTCTGATGCTGGCCGGCATCTCGCACGATCTGCGCACGCCATTGACGCGCTTGCGCCTGGGCATCGAGCTCTCGGGCGAGAGGATGGAGGCGGGCTTGAGCCGCGGCATGATCCACGACATCGAGGACATGGACTCGATTCTCATGCAATTCCTGGATTACGCACGCGACGGCAGCGAGGAAGCGCCGCAATTCGCGGATTTCAACCAGATCGTATTCGACGTGTGCCACCGCTACCAGATCAACGGCAGCCGCATCCGCACACAATTGGACGAATTCCCGGGATTCAGTTTCCGCAAGCTCGCCATGCGTCGCATGATTACCAATCTGGTTGACAACGCCGTGCGCCACGGCGGCCGTGACATCGAGGTGCAGACGCGCAGCGAGCCGCACGGCATCAGTCTGCGGGTCCTGGATCGCGGGCCGGGCTTGAACCACGCGAGCCCAAGCGAGGTCATCAAGCCGTTCGTGCGCGATGACCGGGCCCGCGGACCGCATGCCGGCGCCGGCTTGGGCCTGACCATCGCCGAACGCATCGCCCGCCTGCATAGCGGCAGTTTGACCCTGGCCAACCGTGAAGGTGGCGGCCTGCGGGCAACAGTATCGCTGCCCGTGACGGTTTTCGGACCCTAGCCCCGGCTGGCAGGCCTTGCCGCCGGGTTGCGAATGTCGGAGACGGCAGAATCAATCACGACCCTGTACCGGACCGCAACCATGGTTGGCCGCAGGCCGGCACAAGGCCGCAAGACGTTGCGCACCTACGGCTTCAGATAGATCGCCGGCAGGTTGAGTGCCTGAATCCTGGCATTCAGCGCCGGGAGTTCCGTGGTTTTGAGGTTCTGCCAGCGGGACAGTTGCGTATCGGTCTGCGCCGACAGTTCCTGGAACACGGCCTGGTCCTGCGCCGTCGGGCGTGAATTGCTGAACTCCACGCTGGTCAGGAGCGCCGCGAGCTTGTTGTTCAAGCGGATCGGATAGTTGAGCACGTCTTCGCTGGCGTGGGCCTTGCTCTGGATGAGGGCATCCTCGATGGAGGTCAGCGTATCGAGCAGCGGCTTGGTGTCGTCGCCGAGCGCTTTGGCCTGCGGCGACTTGGCGTAACGGCTCTCCAGATCGGTGATCTGTGCCCGCAGACTGCGCACACCGTTGATGGCCTTGTTGGTCCGGTCGAACTCGGCGTAAATCTGCATGAGCAGCGCCTGGCGCGCAGCCAGATCATCCGCAGTCATCTTCGAGCGTGGATCATTCAACACCGCAAGCGGCTGGCTGTAGGTCCGGCCGCCCACCGTGAGTTTCACGCTATAGTTGCCGGGCAGCACGCGCGGGCCGCGCTGGCTGCCGAACCACAGCACCGCATCGGACACGTGCGTCACGTCGGGATAGCTCAGGTTCCAGACGAAACGGTTCATGCCGGCTTTGTCCGGCACCTGACCGGGTTGCGGCTTGCCGTTGGTGTAAACGCCCGGCTCAGGTTTCAGCGGCTCGCCGTTGGCGTTGGTCTTGCTGGTGTACTGGCGGATGAGTTTGCCGGCGGCATCGTAGAAGGCGAGCGTGACCTCCTGATCCGCAGCCGGCGCGGAGTTCAGATTGTAGTAAATCACCGCACCGTTGGGCGGATTCTGCCCTTCACCACCGCCGCCGAAGCCAAAGCCGCCGTTCAACAGATAAGCGTGCGCCGGCGCGAACAGATGCGTTTCGCCTTTTTGCACAGAGGCGAGCTGGCGCAGATAGCCGAGATCGTCGAGCGCCCAGAAGGCACGCCCGTGGGTGGCAAGCACCAGCGTGCTCGCGCGCGGCTGGATGGTCATGTCGGACACCTGCACCGCCGGCAGATTGAGTTGCAGCGACTGCCAGCGACTGCCGTCGTCGAACGACACGTAGGCGCCGCGCTGGGTGCCGGCGAACAGCAGATTCGCATCCTGGGTGTCCTGGCGAATGGTGAACGTCGGTTCATCCGCCGGAATGCCGTTGTCAATCGCCGTCCAGCTCTTGCCGTAATTCGTGGTCTTGAACAGATACGGATGGAAATCATCCTGGCGGTAACGGTAGGCGGCAAGAAAAGCGGTGCCGGCATCGAAGTGTGAGGGCTCGATGATCGCCACCGTGCTCCACTCGGGCAGGCCCTTGGGCGTGACATTATCCCAACGCGCGCCGTCGTCGGTGGAAACGTGCACCAGGCCGTCGTCGGAACCCGCCCACAGCACGCCGGTTTTCACCGGCGATTCCGCCAGTGCAAACACCGTGTCGTAGTACTCGACCGAGGTGTTGTCCTTGGTGAGCGGTCCGCCCGCGGCGACTTGTTTGGCCTTGTCGTTGCGCGTGAGATCGGGGCTGATCTGCTGCCAGCTCATGCCGTCGTCGCGGCTGCGGAACACATACTGCGAGCCGACGTAAATCGTATGCGCCTCGTTGGCCGGCACGAGAATCGGATACGTCCACTGGAAGCGCTGTCCGAGATCCGCCGCGGCGTGTCCCATGGGATTGTCCGGCCACGGATCGAGCAGCCGCGACTGGCGCGTGCATTTGTCGAGCCGTTCCAGCAGGCCGCTGTAACCGCCGCCGTACGCCACGCAGGGATTCGCGGGATCGGGCACGATCCAGCCGCTTTCGCCGCCAGCGCTTGGCTGCCAGTCGCGCAGGCCGATGCCGCCGCCCTCGCCGCGGTTGGCGATGTCAATGCTGGAGTTGTCCTGTTGCGCGCCGTAGATATGGAATGGGAATTCGTCATCCACGGTGACGTGGTAAATCTGCGCGGTGGGCTGGTTGTCCTCGCTGCTCCAGCTCCGGCCGCCGTCGTAGCTCACGGTGGCGCCGCCGTCATTGCCTTCCACCATGATCAGCGGATTCCGGGGATTGATCCACAGCACGTGGTTGTCGCCGTGCGGAGTGTCGAGCGGTTTGAACGTCGCGCCGCCGTCCACCGACTTGAACAGGCCGTCCACTTGGGGCGCGTACACCACGTCGGCATTTTCGGGATCGGCGTAGATGCGCATGTAGTACCAGGCGCGCTGCGTGAGTTCCGGGCCGTGGAACAGCCGTTGCCAGGTCGCGCCGCCGTCATCCGAGCGGAATACCCCGCCCTCCTTGGCCTCGATGATGGCGTAAATACGGTTGGGATCGGCGCCGGACACCGACACGCCGATCTTGCCGAGGATACCGCTCGGCAGGCCGGGATGCGTGGAAATGTTCTTCCAGGTTTCACCGCCGTCGCTGGATTCGTACAGGCCGCTGCCCGGACCGCCGCTCGAGAACGTCCACGGGCGCCGGTAAGCCTGCCACATCGAGGCGAACAGGATGCGCGGATTGTGTGGATCAATGCTGATGTCCGCGCCGCCGGTTTCATCGTTCACGTACAGGACTTTCTTCCAGGTCTGGCCGCCGTCGGTGGACTTGAAAATACCACGCTCCGGATTGGAGCCGAACACGTGGCCCAGCGCCGCGACGTACACGGTATTCGCATCGCGCGGATCCACCGCGATTTCGCTGATCACGCGGGTGTCTTCCAGCCCGATGTGCCGCCAGGTTTTGCCGGCGTCGGTGGATTTGTACATGCCGTCGCCGGTGATCATGTCGCCGCGGATGAACGACTCGCCCATGCCGGCGTAAATGACGTTGGCATCCGAAGGCGCGACCGCGAGCGCACCCACCGGCGCGGTCTTGAAGAACATGTCGGAGACGTTGTGCCAGGAAATCCCGCCGTCGGTGGTTTTCCACAAGCCGCCGCCGGTGGCGCCGAAGTAAAA
>DATEJV010000188.1:0-4510 GCA_035277745.1 Gammaproteobacteria bacterium
TTCATGGCCGCCGGCTTGTTGCCATTGACAAGCGCGGTGGTCATATCGCCCCAGATGCCCTGAAACAGGGCATCCAACTGCTCTGCATCCTGGACTACTACACCGAGTTGCGCCTGGTATTGAACGTAGTTGGCATCGGTCAGGATCAGCGTGACCACGTAGATGCCGGGAGTGGAGTACGTGTAGCTCAAAGTCGCGGCGGGATCGGAGACATCCACGAAGTTACCCGAACCGGAATAGTCAATGCGAAGACTTTGTGGAGCGGTCTGGCTCAGGAATTGGTACTCAAAAGTCACCTCGAGCGGCACAACACCAACCGCCGCCGGAGTGGCGTTCAGAATCAGAGAACTTGAGCCAGCGCGGCTTACATTCAGCGTCCGTGTCGCCGTCAGCCCGCCGGACGTTGTGGCAGTGACGGTGAGCGTACTGGCACTTGGCGCGAGCGAGAGATTGTTTGCAACCCATTGACCCCCACTCAGCACGGCCGGCACGCCATTCACCGTGATGCCCGTGTTGGCAGGGGCCTGAACTGTGCCGAAAACATTCAACACATCACCAGGAATATTTGCACCTACAGCAGGGGCGGTGATTGCGAGTTGCAGCGGCACGTCGCTGCCGTGCATGTAGAACGGCGCACTAACATTGCCGGCCAAATCAGTGAATGTGACGGCGAACTCGTCGCTTGTCGTGCCGGGAACGGAGACCGAGTAAGAACCGTCGCCGTTGACGGTGCCGGTAACAGTCTGCCCGGTGCGGATGTCGGTGATGCTTACGCTCGCCACGTCCGCCGCCATACCGCCCGCCTGCCCGATCAATGTGATACTACCGGCTGGGCCAGGCGTGAAACCGATGAAAGCGCCACCAGGCAAGGGCGGCGGCACAGTGTCAATAGTGAAAGTGAGGGACGCCAGCTTGGACTTGTTGCCAGCGTAATCCGCCACTGTCGTGGACAGCGTGTACGTTCCGTCCTGCAAAGCAGAAGCCACGCTACATTCGGCACCTGAGTCGCCGGCCAGACAATTGACCGGGAGTGGAGCGCCATCGCTCGTCACCTTCAGGGTAGTGGAATCCACACCTGAACCTGCGTCGGCCCAAGCAACCGCAAATGTGGGCTTATTGCGGTTGGTGTAAGTCAAATCCCCGGGTGCTGTAATGGCTATTGTTGGAGGGAGCGTATCCACGTAGAGCGCCACGTGGCGTACGCCGTTATCTCCAAACCAGAATCCTTGCCAGCCGCCCCAGCGTTCACGGTCGCAGCGGTCCGAATGGTCTCCTGAACTGAGTTCGGCTGGCTGTGATCCGGAGGGACAGTCTGGGTTGTTGCCGGTGAAGCTCCTGACGTCGATGGTCTGCTTCAGAGTGCTGTCGGTGGCGTACTGCTCGAGGTGGCGCGCGCCGGCCACCCAGACAGTATGGTTCAAGGGATCGGCAACCAGGTCCGCGATGCGACCGCGATGGCCCATGTCTCCATCATGATCGGGATCGCTGGCAAACGGCGTGAGCGTAAAAGCCAGATTGCCGCTTGCGTCTATGTAGCTGAGGGTGGCATCGCCCGCAGCCCACAAGCCGCCCTGTCCGTCCGGAGCGATATGGTCATTGATATCGCCGGCTTCCCGGGATGTGAATACCTGTGTGAATACCTGATTGCCGCCGGCATCGAAGCGGCTGACGGTATGTCCCGACACCACCCAGACTTGATCGAGACCTGCGTCATAAGCCAATGCCTGCGGATCGCGTTCCAGCGGCACCGTGAACAAGGTGGTTCCAACCTCGTCCAGTACTGCGAGTTGACGGCGTTCAGCAATCCACAACTGCGAACGCGTCGTATCCAGGCTCAGGCTCTCGATTTGGCGATGCAAATCGAGTGTGGCTTTAATTTTGCCGTTGAGGTCCAGCCGATAAAGCCGCGTCTGCACGCCGATCCAGAGATTGCCGGCCCGGGCGTCCACTACCATGCCAACGGGATCGTCGCCCTGGATTTCGCGGGACAGCCATTCGTTGACGTGCTGATTTCCCAGGGAATCAAATGCCCAGAGGTGCCGGTGGCTGTATACCCAGAGGTGGTTGTTTTGCTGATTGACCGCGAGTGCCTGAACCAACGGCAAACCCGCAAGCTCCAGCTCCGGCGTGCCGTTGACCGGCGAAACCATGAATACACTTTGCGTGCCGCTGACCCAGAGCACGCGGGCTTCACGAGTGGCAGAGCCCCCAAGAATGACTGAGACAGGAACGACCAAAAGACAGGCGGCGGCCAGACGTCGCAACCAGAAAGATACCCCAAGCATAAAGCCTCCTTGCTTTTCCGCTCCGACAACCCGTAGCGACATCCCGCGCTATCTGTCGGCGCCTACCCTATTGATACTCGCCACAAAGTCCCCAAGCATCACTCCGTAATCTACCGCCAAAAAAAAAGCGTAGGCAGTTGAGGTGTGCTGGTCGGACATCACATCAATTCGTTAGGCGCTCTTTGCATTAAGGTATAGCACAGATTTAAGAGAGAAGAGCTGCATTGATGCAAGCGGTTATCTTATGTCTCAAGCAGCCGCCGATTGTATGGCCAGCAGTTCCCAAGGCTTTGCGCGCTTAACGGCATATAGTGCGCCCGGAGTCAGCGGGTTGCGGCCGCCCGCACCGCTGCGGCGATATTTTCGGCGAAGCCGTGCAGGCTGGCGGCTTCCTCCCCCTCGACCATGATGCGGATGACCGGTTCGGTGCCGGAGGCTCTGAGCAACACCCGCCCGCGACCATTTAATTTGCGTTCGACATCCGCGACGCTCGAGCGGATGGACGGATGCGCCAAATCCACGCGCGCATCCGTGCGTATGTTCACCAGCGTTTGCGGGTATTTGCGGATCCGGGACGGCAGGCGCGTGAAGTCATAGTCCACCGGGCGCAAAGCCTCGAGCACCTGCAAGGCCGCGATGATGCCGTCGCCGGTAGTGGTGCGATCCAGGCAAATAATATGCCCGGAATTTTCCCCGCCCAATATGCCGCCCTGCTCTTCGAGCAAAGCCAGTACGTAGCGGTCGCCCACCTGGGCGCGATGGAATGCGATGCCCTCGCGTTGCAAAGCCTGCTCCAGACCGAGGTTGCTCATGTGGGTGCCCACGACCGGTCCGCGCAGCGCCTCGCGCTGCTTGCGCGCGAGGGCGATGATGAACAGCAATTCGTCCCCGTCCACCAGCGTTCCGCGGTTGTCAATCATCAGCACACGATCGCCGTCGCCATCAAAGGCGATGCCCATGTGCGCCCCGGTCTCCAGAACCTTTGTCCGTAACGCGTCCGGATGCATGGACCCGCAATCCTTGTTGATATTCAGACCGTCGGGTTGCGTGCCAATGCTGGTCACCTGCGCACCGAGTGCCGCGAATACCTCCGGCGCAACGCGATACGTGGCGCCATTCGCACAGTCGAGTACCAGGCGCAGCCCGTCCAGGGTCAGCTCGCGTGCCACGCTGGACTTGCAGAACTCGATGTAACGCGCCGCCGCATCCTGCATGCGGCGCACACCGCCGAGCAACGCGGAATCCACGGTCGCGAATGGCCGCTCCAGCTCCGCTTCGATGCGCAACTCGACCTCATCGGCGAGCTTGCGACCGTCGGCGGAAAAGAACTTGATGCCGTTGTCTTCGAAGGGATTGTGCGAGGCGCTGATGACCACGCCCGCCTGCGCATGCGTTTCGCGCGTGAGGTAGGCAATGGCCGGCGTGGGCATCGGACCCAGCAATTGCACGTTCACGCCCGCAGCCGACAGCCCGGCCTCGAGCGCGGATTCAAACATGTAACCCGAGATGCGTGTGTCCTTGCCGATCAGCACCGTGCCGCCGCCGTGCGGCGCCAGCACTCGGCCCGCGGCCCAGCCGAGACGCAGTACGAAGTCCGCGCTCATCTGCGGACTGCCCACTTTGCCGCGGATACCGTCCGTGCCGAAATATCTGCGCGTCATGCAGTCACCCCAGTGTCAGGCGGGAAAATTGTAGCATCCGCCGGCGCACACGGCGGCCGCCACCTTTAGTACTTCGACCGTCGGCTTCACGTCGTGGGCACGAACGATGCTGGCGCCCTTCAGCACTGCGATCACCGCGGCCGCGATGCTGCCGTACAAGCGCCCCTCTGCCGACACACCGCCCAACAGCTTGCCGATGGACGATTTCCGCGACAGGCCCACGACCACAGGCAAATCCGGATCCGCCAGCGCATGCAAGCTGCGCAACAATTCCAGATTGTGCTCCAGCGTTTTGCCGAAACCGAAACCCGGGTCTACCAGCAGGCGCTCACGCGGAATACCTGCAACTTCGCAGGCACGGACGCGTTCGCTCAGGAATTGTCCGACCTCGGCCACGACGTCTTGATAATGCGGGTCCTGCTGCATGCTGCGCGGCTCACCCTGCATGTGCATGAGCACGACCGGTACGCCAAGCTGGGCCGCGGTTTCCAGTGCCCCCGGCTGGCGCAGCGCATACACGTCGTTGATCATGCCGGCGCCCGCCGCCACCGCGGCGCGCATCAC
>DATEJV010000189.1:0-19430 GCA_035277745.1 Gammaproteobacteria bacterium
GTGACGAATTCGCCGTGCTGCGTAGTACCGAAGTTCATACGGTTGATGTTGAGGTACAACAACCAGGCGGCGACCACCGGCAGCACGAACACCGCCGCCAGAATGCCGATCAGCAGCCATGGCGACTTGCGGCGGGGCGGCGCCGGAGGCAGGGGTTCAACGGTTTGCATCATGCCTGCTGTTTACCACGATCCAGATAATCACCAGCGCCAGCGCCAGCGCAAACCACTGCAGCGCATAGGCATCGTGGCGCACCGGCGGAAAGCCGATGTTCGGGCGCCAATCGCGCACGAAGCCGTCGGGCTGCGCCGCGCCCAGCAGCAGCACCGGCTGCAGCAACTGCGCGCCGTACAGCTCCGCGAGCGTCTGATGACTCGGATAGAGCATGAGCTTCGGCCAGCCGTTCGGTACGACGGTCTTGCCGAGACGCAGGCCCGGTACCGGCAGGATTCCGAGTATGCCCTCGACATCGCGCGTGCCGGCAGACACGCTTACATCCGGCAGCGCCTTCATGCCCGGCGTCCGGGCTATGAAGCCGCGATTCACCAGCACTATCTGGCCGCCCGGTTGCAGTACCAACGGCGTCACCACCTGATAACCGACCTGGTTGCCCTGCTGCATGTCGTCCAGCAGAATCTGGCGGCTGCCGTCGTAATGCCCTTGCGCCTGCACGTGCCGGTAGCGCGGCAAGCCGGCGAGACCGCCGTCGGCCAGCGCTGCATTCAGTGACGCCGGCGGCAAAGCCGTGGCACGGTGATACTCGGCCAGCAGCAGGCGCTTGTGATCGGCGCGCTGCAGCTGCCAGATGCCGAGCGCAGTCAACACCGGCAGCAGGATCAAGGTCGCCACCGTCGGCCACAGCGTCGGACGGAATTGCCATTTGCCTATGCGCATGCACGCGTGCTAACTTGCGGCAGGCCGTCTGCAACCCCCGCACTCACAGCGCACTGCCGACCGCGAGCGCCATGACCATCACGCCTCCCGATATCGTCATTCTGGTAATCCTGCTGATCATCGTGGCAAGCCTGTTCTCCGGCATGTACTACATGTTGCATGACCGTGGGCAGTCCACGCGTGCCGTCAAGGCGCTCACCGTGCGCATCGCCATCTCGCTGCTGCTGTTCGCGGTGCTCATGATCGGCTACTGGAGCGGCTGGCTGCATCCCCACGGCCTGCTGCCGCCGCATCGCTGAATGCCGAGCGTGCCGGGATGAAAAACAGGAAACGCCGCGGACCAGCGCTTCTCCTGAATACCGCGGGCGCCCGACTCAGAGCCAGTACACGAAAATAAACAGGCCCAGCCACACCACGTCCACGAAGTGCCAGTACCAGGACACCGCCTCGAAGGCAAAGTGGTGTTGCGGGGTGAAATGACCGCGCAAGGAGCGGATCAGAATCACCGTCAACATGATGGCGCCGATGGTCACATGCAGGCCGTGAAAGCCGGTGAGCATGAAGAACGTCGAACCGTAGATGCCGGTGC
The DNA here is from genome assembly GCA_035277745.1 of Gammaproteobacteria bacterium. GTDB lineage: Bacteria > Pseudomonadota > Gammaproteobacteria > Natronospirales > REEB76 > REEB76. The sequence goes on from DATEJV010000189.1 coordinate 1,484, forward strand.
CGAGCGTCAGGTGCTGCTTGTACCAGGCGTCGAGGAATTCATGGCCCTGCAAGGCGACGAAGGCGAAGCCCAGAATAATCGTGAACAGCAGGAACCAGCAGAGCTTCTTGCGGTTGCCTTCCTTCAGGCCCCAGTGGGCGATGGTCACGGTCAGGCCGCTGGACAGCAGGATGAGCGTGTTGATGGCCGCCAAGCCGGTCGCGGTCATGCCCTCGAAGCTGCCGCCGAGATTGCCGGGGCCGTTGCTCGGCCATACCGGTTCGTAACCTTTCCAGATGATGAGGTTGGTGAACAGGCTGTTGCTGCCGCCCGCCAGCCAGTTCTCCACGAACACGCGCGCGAAGAACAGCGCGCCGAAAAATCCGCCGAAAAACATGACTTCCGAGAAAATGAAAAAGGTCATGCCCCAGCGGAACGAGCGGTCCACCTGCACGTTGTAATTGCCGCTCAGGCTCTCGCGGACCACGGTGCCGAACCAGCCGAACATCATTACGCAGATGATGATGAGCCCGAGCAACAGCACGTACTTGCCGAAGCCCATGTCTTCCAGCCACAAGGCCCCGCCGATCGCGGTGGTAAACAGGCCCACCGAGCCCAGGATCGGCCAATGACTGGGATGCGGAAGGTAGTAGTGACTGCCGGCGTGTGCCTCTGCTGACATGGTTATCTCCGGTAATCTCGGGTTGGGGTCATGATGGTTGCCGCGTACAGATCAATCGCTGGGTTCCGCAGGCGTGCCGTTGCTGCTGACGTTGTAATAGGTGTAGGCCACGGTCACCACCTGCACGTCGCGCGGCAACGACGGCTCCAGGTAAAACTTCACCGGCAGCTGCCGCACTTCGCCGGGGGCGAAATTTTCCTGCTGGAAACAGAAACATTCGGTCTTGTGCACAAAGCGCGCCGCACGCCCCGGCGCGTAGCTCACCACGGCCTGCGCACGGATGCGCGTAGCGCTGCGGTTGGCCGCAGAGAAGTTGGCGGCGTGCAGCTCGCCCGGATGCACACGCAGGCTGCCGATCTCCGGGCGGAATTCGAACGGCAACCCGGAGCCGGTGGAGGCCACGAACTGCACCAACACGCTACGGCTGTAATCCACTTCGCCGGCATAGGCGGCGGCCGCCGACTCCACGCCGCGCCCGTTCAGGCCGGTGAGCCGGCACAGGGCGTTGTACAACGGCACCAGCGCAAAGCCAAAGCCGAACATCGCCACGCTCAGCAGCAACAGGCCGGCCGCGAGCTTGCGGTGTCTGACGCGGCGTGACTGTTCGGTGTTCATCGGCGCGCGTAGTGCATGAACAGGAAAAACCCCACGTAGAAGCCAATGGCCACCAAGGCCACGATGATCGCGGTGCGCATCGCGGCGCGTTGCCGGCGCGCTTCCGGCGATGTTGGTTCAGGTGCACCCACGGCGGCTGGCGCTACGACGCTCGTTCCTCAGCTCGCTTGGTAGGGATGCGTCCAGATGAGATTGGCCGGCGGCGGCTCGACGAAGCTGTGGTACGGCGCCGGCGACGGCAGCGTCCATTCGAGGCCGTGGGCGCCGTCCCAGGCGCGCGCTTCGGCCTTCTCGCCGCCGCGCACGCACAGGATGATGCAGGCCACAAACAGCAGTTGCGACGCGCCAAACACGAAGCCGCCCACCGACACGATCTGGTTGAGGTCGGTGAACTGCACCGGGTAGTCGGGAATGCGCCGCGGCATGCCCGCGAGCCCGAGGAAGTGCATGGGGAAATACAGCACGTTCACCGAGATCACGCTCAACCAGAAATGCCATTTGGCGAGCGTCTCGTTGTACATGTGGCCGGTCCACTTGGGCAGCCAGTAGTACACCGCTCCCATGATGGCAAAGGCCGAACCCGTGACCAGCACGTAGTGGAAGTGCGCCACCACGAAATAGGTCTGGTGGTACTGCCAGTCGGCCGGCACCAGAGCCAGCATCACGCCGGAGAACCCGCCGATGGTGAACAGGAACACGAACGCCACGGCAAACAGCATGGGCGTTTCAAACGAGAGCGCGCCGCGCCACATGGTGGCCACCCAGTTGAACACCTTCACGCCCGTCGGCACCGCGATCAGCATGGTGGTGAACATGAAGAACAGGCTGGCCGCGAGCGGCATGCCCACGGTGAACATGTGGTGCGCCCACACGATGAACGACAGGAACGCAATCGAGGCGATGGCGAACACCATCGAGGTGTAACCGAACAGCGGCTTGCGCGAGAACGTGGAGACGATCTCCGAGATGATGCCGAAGGCCGGCAAAATCATGATGTACACCTCAGGGTGCCCGAAGAACCAGAATACGTGCTGATAGAGCACTGGGTCGCCGCCGCCTGCGGCATTGAAGAAGCTGGTGCCGAAATACTTGTCCATGAGCATCATGGTCACGGCACCGGCCAGCACCGGCATCACTGCTATCAACAGATAGGCGGTGATCAGCCAGCTCCACACGAACATCGGCATCTTCATGAGCGACATGCCGGGGGCGCGCAGATTGAGGATGGTGGCGATGATGTTGATGCCGCCCATCACCGAAGAGATGCCCATAAGGTGAATGGCAAACACCTGGAACGGCATGGCCACGCCGGATTGCAGGAACAGCGGCGGATACATGGTCCAGCCGGCGCCGGCCGCGCCGCCCGGCATGAACAGCGTGGACAGCAGCAGGATGAAGGCGAACGGCAGGATCCAGAAGCTCCAGTTGTTCATGCGCGGCAGCGCCATGTCGGGCGCGCCCACCATCATGGGAATCATCCAGTTGGCCAGGCCTACGAACGCCGGCATGATGGCGCCGAAGATCATCACCAGGCCGTGCAGCGCGGTCATCTCGTTGAAGAACTCGGGATCCATGAGCTGCATGCCCGGAGTCCAGAGCTCCGCACGGATGAGCATGGCGAAGGCACCGCCCACGAAGAACATCAGCAGGCTGAAGCACAGATAGAGTGTGCCAATATCCTTGTGATTGGTGGTGGTGACCCAGCGCCACAGGCCACTGGGATGCCCGGCATGGTATTCGTGGACGACCGCGACCGTGTTCATCGTATGCACCTCAACATTGCATTCAGTGTGCTGTCTTGGCCCGGGCGATGTCGGCCGGCTGCACCAGACCACCACCGTGATTGCCGAAGGAATTGCGTTCGAAAGTAATCACCGCGGCAAGATCGGAGTCGCTCAGCACATTGCCCCAGGCCGGCATGATGCCCTTGCCGTGCAGCACCAGCGCGATGTGCGCCGCGAGCGGACCGTTGGGGATCGGGCCGCCGGCGATGGCCGGCACGCCCATGGCTGCATTGCCCTTGCCGTCCGACATGTGACAGGCCGCGCAGTTGTCGTCGAACACTTTCTTGCCGCGCTCCATGGCGCTCGCCATGGTCCAGGTCTTTGCCGGCACCGCTGCCGCGGTTTTGGTCACGGGCGCGGGACTGGGCGCCGGCGCCGCGGGCTCGCCGGGACCGGGCGTGAACGGCACCGCGCTGGGCGCCGCAGCCGCAGGCATGGACGGTGTGATGAAATTCAGCTGTGGGGGCGCGTACTGCACCGGACTGCCGTAATTTTCCGGTTGCAGCGTGTGCGGATTGATATACACGCCGTTGCTGGCATGCATGGCGTCCAGCCACTTCTGATAGTCCGCCGGACTTTCCGCCACCACCACGATGGGCATGAAGCCGTGACCGCGGCCGCACAGCTCGGTGCACCCGCCGCGATAAATCCCCGGCTGGTCAATCTTAATCCAGCCTTGGTTCACGAAGCCCGGGATCGCGTCCATCTTGAAGGCGAAGTCCGGCACATACCAGGAATGATTCACGTCGTTGGCGGTGATCAGCAGGCGGATCTTCTTGCCGGTGGGCACCACCATGGGATGATCCACGTCGCGCAGGTAATGCGGCACGCTGAAAGGACTGGTTTTGGAATCCAGCGCGCGCGCGGCATTGCTGTCGGCCGACAGCATGCTGAAATAGCTGAAGCCCTGCTGCAGGTAATCGTACTGCCACTTCCACTGGTAGCCTTCGATCTTGATGGTGAGGTCGGGGTCGCTGGTGTTGGTCATTTTCACCAGCACGCGGGCCGCGGGGATCGCGAGCGCAATCAGGATGATGAACGGGATGATGGTCCAGATGACCTCGAGCAGGGTGTTTTCGTGGAACTGTGCGGCCTGATGGCCGGCGGCCTTGCGGTGCCAGATCATGGAAATGATGATCAGACTGAACACCACCACGCCGATGCCCACGCACATCCAGAAGGCGTACATGTGCAGGTCGTATACATCGTGGCTCATGGGCGTGACGCCCACCGGCATGTTCAGGTCCATGGCCAGAGCGGAACCGGAAAGCCCCGCAAGCGTGACGGCCAGCGCGATACACAGGACATGCTTGGGATTCTTGAGAAACATGCGTTGCCGTCTCCTGCTGGAATCCAGAATCGTTACCCACTCAATTGCCGCCGATCCGCCCCACCGGGCCGATGAGTTCGGCCAGCCTCCGTATCAGGCTGCGGCGCTCCTCTTCCGTCAGGCAGCGGCCGATTTCGCATTCCTCACCGTGCGAGCGGATATAAAGCCGCGCCGGATGCAGCCTGGCGCCTGAGTCGCGCACCACCAAATGTGCCCAATAACGGCTGAATTCCCGGTGCTCCAGGCGCCGGCCACCACCCTTGTCCACGGCCACCTGCGTGCCGCTCACGCTGATGACTTCGCCGTAGTGCCCGTGGTGCCAGCATACCCGCAGACACAGCCCCAGCACCAGCATTTCCAGCACCGCAAATGCCAGCACCGGCCAGAATCCGTGCAGCGCATACCACGAAGCCAGCGCCAGGGTCACGCCCGCGATGCTGGCGTAAAACAGCCACAGTCCCGTCGCGCTGATCGAACAGTTCGGGACAATCACGATCCGGTGCGTGGTGGCATCAGGGTTGACTGCCAGCATGCTCGCAACCACCTCGCGGCGTCTGCTGTGCCGCTCATCCCGGAAAATCCGGCTGCCGAATATCGCGGGAACCGGCTGGAAACGGCGGAAAACAGGCGCTGTATGCTACTGCAAGGTCCGCACACACGCAACGGAATTGACCGCTTGCATCGCTGAGTTCTTCGGCGCAATCCGACCAGCCCGGGTAAAAACGTTCAAGCAACTCAACCACGAATCAAACGACGGGACGGCGAGCGCGACGATTCAGGTTTTCACGGCGTCACCCAAAGCCGCAGAAATTTTCCCGAACTCCAGGCGCTCCACCTGTGTTGCCGGGCCGGCCGCAGGCGCCCAAGGAAAATCCGCCAGCAAGGGGGCCGGCATGCGCCGCTCCAGCGTCGCAACATTAGCTGCGCGGCGCCCAAAACCCGGATCAATCTCGTTGGCAATCCAGCCAGCCAACGGCAGTCCGTCCGACTCGATGGCGCGCGCGCTGAGCAGCGCATGGTTGAGGCAGCCCAGACGCAAACCCACGACCAGAATCACCGGCAAACCGAGTGCCCGCGCCAGCTCCGGAACACCCCAGGAATCGCCCAAGGGCACTTGCCAGCCGCCGACACCTTCCACCACGACCGCGTCGGCGCCCGCACATAGTTGCCGAAAGCATTCCAGGATTCTCGGCAATGCAATCACCACCCCGGCTTCCGCCGCGGCCAGGTGCGGCGCGATCGGCGGCGCAAACGCATAGGGATTCACCAGCGCGTAAGGCCGCGGCAGATTCGCGGCGGCCTGCAATTGCAGCGCATCATCATTGCGCAAACCTTCGGATGTGGGCACGGAGCCACTGGCCACCGGTTTCATGCCTACGGTTTTCAGACCGGCGCGCGCCAGCACGCGAATCACGACAGTGGCCACCCAGGTCTTGCCCACAGAGGTGTCGGTGCCGGTAACGAAAAAACCGCGCATCAGCGTTCGGCCCGGTGCGCGTGCAGCGCCGCATCGCGCTCGGCCGGGGTAAGCATCCCGGCGGGCAGGTACGCCGGCGTCCAGGCGGTGCCATAGACGACCTCATAGGTCGCCGGCAAACGCCCGTCGCGCCGGAAGCGCTCGTACGCGGAAGCGAGATTCGCCGCACGCCGCCGTCCGCCCAGGCCGCGCGGCCGGCCGGCCGTGACGTTGTGCGCGCCGACGGCTTTCAGATCCCCTGCCAACGCCTGCACGTTTGTATAGGTGAGTGTCAACCGCTCCACATCCATCACCGGCTCGACAAAGCCGGCACGTATCAACGCGTCGCCCACGTCGTGCATGTCAATGAAACGATTCACGTGGTTGAAACCGTCCACTACGCGCCAAGCCGCGCGCAGCTCCTTCAGCGTATCGGGCCCGAAACTGCTGAACAGCAGCAGTGCGTGCGGCGCCAGCGTGCGCCGCAGCTCCACCAGGGCCCGATCGAGATCGTCACACCATTGCAGCACCAGGTTGCAGTAAATGAGATCAAACGCTCCCGCCGCGAACGGCAGATGCAATGCATCCGCGCACGCCAGCGGCACGCGTCGCCAAAAGCCCAGACGGCGGCGCGCCGCCAGGAGCATGTTGAGCGCGAGATCGCAGGCAAACAGCCGGGCTTGGGGATAACGGCGCTGCAAGGCGCGCAGATTTCCACCGGTGCCGCAGCCGAGATCCAGCATGCGCGTGGGCCGGATCGTGGTCAGTTCCAGGCGCTCCAGCAGCCGCCCGGCCACTTCCTGTTGCAACGCGGCGGCTGCGTCGTAGCCACGGGCGGCACGCTCGAAGGCCGCGCGCAGCTGCTGCCGGTCAAGCGAGAATTCATCCATGACTGAAAGCCTCGTCGGAGTGCGTGGCAGCGGTACCGTCATGCAGCCCGCGCAAGAACTCCAGCACGGCCGCACTGAATTCGTTCGCATGCGACAGCAAAGGCGCGTGCGCGGCCTTCGGGAAACAGCGCAGGCGCGCACCCGGAATCGCATCCGCCAGCCAGACGCCGGCCGCGGGCGGAACCAGACGGTCATGCCCGCCGGTCATGACCAGCGTGGGCAGCGCAAGACGCGGTACGCCAGATCGCAAGTCGCTGCTGCGCAGGATTTCGAGTCCCGCGGCCAGACTCTGTGCATCGGGCTCGGCGCAGGCCGACAGGCTGGCGCTCAGCTGCCGCAGGGTCGTGCGCGCATGTTCATCTCCGTGCACCTGCAAAGCGAGAAAGCGCTGCACCGTGCCACGGTAATCGCGCGCAAGATCCGTATTGAATCCCGCCAACTTTTGCGACGCCATGGCGCAGTCCCAGTCCGATGCCGTCGCGAAACGCGGCGTGCTGCACACCAGGATCACCGCACGCAGGCGTTGTGGAAAATCCAGCGCCGCCTGCAGGGCCGCGAGCCCGCCCAGCGACCAACCCAGCCACACGGCGCTTGGCGGCGCCGCCTGCACGACCAGACCGGCGAGCTCCGGCAGTGTCGCTGGCATCGGCATCGCGCGACTGCGGCCGTGGCCCGGAAGGTCCACGCGCGTAACGCGCCAGTTACGCGTGAGTTCCGTCATCAGCTTGTCCCAAACGCCGCCGTGCAAGGCCCAGCCATGGACCAGAAATACATTCGGACCCTGGCCGATGGTTTCAGTGTGAAGCATGGATGGTATAAGACTCGTGCTGCGTGCTGCGTGCTGCGTGCTGCGTGCTGCGTGCTGCGTACAAAACAGTTTAGGTTTTCCTCACGGTTGCGTTTAGCGCGTCCAGCAGTTGATCCACCTGCGCGTCGCTGTGCGCGGCGGTCAGCGTGAGACGCAGGCGTGCGCTGCCGGCCGGTACCGTCGGCGGACGGATGGCGACGGCCAGGATCCCGCGCGCCGCGAGCGCGTCGGACACCGTGAGCGCCCGCGCGGCATCACCGATCATCAGCGGCTGGATGGCCGTGCGTGAATCCAGCAGCGGCAGGTCAAGCGCGGCGGCGCCCGCGCGGAAGCGCGCAATCAACGCGTGCAGTTTTTCCCGCCGCCAGCTTTCCTTGCGTACCAGCTTGAGCGCCGCGCGCGTGGCTTCTGCCCAGGCGGCCGGCGGCGCGGTTGTATATATATAGGTACGTGCGTGCTGGATGAGCGTCTCGATCAACGCCTCGCTGCCCGCCACAAAGGCGCCGAAGGTGCCCAAGGCCTTGCCCAGTGTCGCCATCAATACCGGCACTTCGTCCGTGCCCAGCCCGAAGTGCTCGAGCGCGCCGCGGCCATGTGCTCCGAGCACACCGAAGGCATGGGCGTCGTCCACCATGAGGACAGCTTGCGCCCGCCCGCATTCCCGCGCCAAATCCGGCAGGGGCGCGAGATCGCCGTCCATGCTGAACACGGAGTCGGTCATGACCAGCGTGCGACGCGCGGCGGTTTCCAGGCGCCGCTGCAGCGCATCCGTGTCGGCATGCGCGTAGCGCACGAAACGTGCGCCGCTGAGCAAGCCCGCGTCCAGCAGCGAGGCATGATTCAGGCGATCCTCCAGCACCCGGTCACCGCGCTTGAGCAGCGCGCCCGCAATCCCGAGATTCGCGAGGTAGCCGCTGGAAAACAGCAGGGTCCGCGGGCGCTGTACGAATTCCGCGAGTTCCTCTTCGAGCGCGTGATGTGCGCGCGCATGCCCGGTCACCAGATGGGCGGCGCCGCTGCCGGCGCCGTACTGGTCGAGCCCGCGGCGCGCGGCTTCCGCCAGCGCCGGGTGCGCGGCCAGGCCGAGGTAGTCGTTGCTGGAGAAATTCAGCAGCCGCCGGCCGTTGACCGCAATTTCCGCGCCCTGCGGCCCTGCGACAACACGCCGGCGGCGGTACAGCGATCGGGCGGTGAGTGACTCCAGCTCCGCGCGCAGCGCGCGCTCAAGTCGCTGCGCGGCGGTGAACATGTGAGGCGTCGGCTGCGGCGCGCCGTGCGCTCACGCCGGCCTGCGGTTCCGCATGCATGCCGAGGCGCGCAAGCAGTTGCCGATCGTGATCCTGTTCGGGATTCTCCGTGGTCAGGAGCTTGTCGCCGTAGAAAATCGAGTTCGCGCCGGCGAAAAACGCCAGGGCCTGCAGCTCGTCGCTCATCTGGGTGCGGCCGGCCGACAGGCGCACATGCGAGTGCGGCATGAGGATGCGCGCCACGGCAATCACACGCACGAAATCCAGCGGGTCCACCGGCTCCGCATTATCCAGCGGCGTGCCCGGCACTTTTACCAGTTGGTTGACGGGGACACTTTCCGGGTGTTCGGGCAGCGTGGCGAGCGTGTGCAGCATCTTGGCGCGATCGCTTACGCTTTCACCCATGCCGATGATACCGCCGCAGCACACGCGCATACCGGCCACGCGCACCGCCTGCAGCGTGTCCAGCCGGTCCTGGAAACAGCGTGTGCTGATGATCTCGGAATAAAACTCCTCGGAGGTGTCGATGTTGTGGTTGTAGTAATCGAGTCCGGCCTCCGCGAGCCGCTGCGCCTGCTGCGGCGTCAGCATGCCGAGGGTGGCGCAGGTCTCCATGCCCAGCGCGCGCACCGCCTTCACCATGTCTATGATTTGATCCAGATCCTTGTCCTTGGGCGAGCGGTAAGCAGCACCCATGCAGAAGCGCGTGGCGCCGCTCGCATGCGCACGCCTGGCCTGCGCCATCACGTCGTCGACTTGCATGAGTTTCTCGGCCTTGAGGCCGGTGTGATAACGCGCGCTCTGCGGACAGTAGGCGCAGTCCTCCGGGCAGGCACCGGTCTTGATGGACAGCAGTGTCGAAATCTGCACGCTGTTGGGATCAAAGTGGCGGCGGTAAACCGAATGTGCGCGATACAGCAGGTCGTTGAACGGCAACGCGAACAGGGCCTGCACTTCGGCGAGCGCCCAGTCATGGCGCAAATCGCTGGCGGCGGCAGTCAGGGAAGACATGGTGGGCCTCATCCGGGCGTGGCATGATGCTGCGGCACCTCGCCGCAACGGATGCACGCAGTGTAGCGGTGGACGCTCCGCTGTCAACTTTGGAGTCCCAGGGATGGTTTACGATTGGCTAACAACGGCAAGTCACCGGCTTTATCGCCCGTACTGTTTGTTGTGTTCGCGGCCGATCCGCAGCGAGCGCGAACTCTGCGATGCCTGCGCGCGCGACCTGCCCTGGAACCGACATGCCTGCCCGCGTTGTGCGCTGCCCGTGCCGGCCGAAACCGTCGCGGCGCTTTGCGGCGCATGCCTCCGGTCCCCGCCTCTCTGGGACAGTGCCGCCAGCCCGCTGGTGTATGAATGGCCGCTCGACCAGTTGCTGCAGCGCTTCAAATTCAAGGGCGACCTCGCCACCGGCCGGCTCCTCGGCGAATTGCTGGCGGAATTTGTCGCGTCCCTGCCCATGGCCAGGCCCGATCTGCTCGTCCCGATGCCCTTGCACAATGCGCGTCTGCGCGAGCGCGGCTTCAATCAGGCGCTGGAGCTCGCGCGCCCGGTAAGCCGGCGGCTGCAGCTGTGCCTGGACGCCCGGACCTGTTTGCGCCGTAAGAACACCGCGGTGCAATCGAAGCTGGATGCCAGGGAACGACGACGCAACCTGCGTGATGCCTTTGAAGTCCGTACTTCGCTGCAGGGCGTGCATGTGGCCGTCCTCGATGATGTGGTCACTACCGGCGCCACCGCGGCGGCGCTCAGCCAGGCGCTGCGCGCGGCCGGTGCCGCGCGGATCAGCGTGTGGAGCCTGGCACGGGCCGCCCGCCCGATGTGAGCGGTCCCGCGGGTCACCCGGGCAACATGATTGTCAAAGCTACCCAACTTCGTACCATAATGTGGGCCGTTGGAATCTGTGCGTACGCCGGGGCAGCAGAATGGAATCGAAGCATGAGCATCAGCTGAAGGTCAGCACCACCGACCTGGAAGTCGGTATGTACGTCGCGCGCCTTGACCGCCCGTGGACCGATACGCCGTTTCTGTTCCAGGGCTTCTTCATCGGCTCCCAGGATGACATTGATGAACTGCGGCGCGTTTGCCAATACGTATACATTGACCTGGAACGTCATGACGAGGAAAGCCCGCGCGCCAAATCCCAAGGCACCCGCAACTATCGCCCCGCCACCCAGATCACCAGCCCAAACGTCGCCAAATCGCACGTGGATTCCGAGAAGCGCCCCGGCGACACGCATCATGCTTACCCCATGGAAGAGGAGTTGCCGGCCGCCAAATTGGCTTTCGACGACGCCAATCGCGCCATGCACGAGATGATCACCAAACTGGAAAACGACGGACGCCTGGATGTGCAGTTCGCGGTGGTCGCCATCGAACCGATGGTGGAGAGTGTATTGCGCAATCCCGACGCCATGATCTGGCTGACGCGCATGAAAAAGCACAATAGCTACATGTATAACCACTCGGTGAGCAGCTCGATCTGGGGCATAGCCTTTGCACGCCATATGGGACTCAACAAGGGCGCGCTGCGCGATATCGGGCTGGGCTGCATGCTGTTCGACGTGGGCAAGACCAGACTGCCGCAAGCGTTGCTCTCGAAACCCGACAAGCTCAACGAGACCGAGTGGCACGTGGTGCGCAATCACGTGCAATACAGCTTGAATCTGCTGGAAGGCACGAGTCAATTGACTCAAACCACGCTCGATCTGGTGCGCAGTCATCATGAACGTCACGACGGCAGTGGCTATCCCGACGGGCTCAATGGCAACGAGATCCCCATGTCCGCCAAGATCGCCGGCATCGTGGACAGCTACGACGCCATCACCACAGCAAGGCCTTACAGTCACTTGCGCTCGCCATACGAGGCGGTGCGCGAGATTTATACCTGGCGCGGTACCTTGTTTCAGTCCGAGGTGGTGGAACAGTTCATGCAGGTGGTCGGCGTATTCCCCACGGGTTCGCTGGTGGAACTGAATAACGGCGCGGTCGCGGTGGTGCTCGCGCAGAACGACACCCGCCGGCTCAAGCCGCGCATCATGCTGGTACTGGATGAAAAAAAGCAGCGTCTGCCGCAGTTCGCCACCCTGGATCTGATGTTCGATTCACATCTCAAGGGCGCCGACAAGGTGTGGATTGAAAAAGGCCTGGAGCCGGGCGCTTACGGCATCGATCCGGAAGAACTCTACCTGTAGGCGGGTACATGCCAGTCACGTCCGAAAAGATCGTGTCGCTACAGCCGGATCGGCCGCTGCTGATCCGGCACCTCGGAGATTACCTGGGCGGCGTCCAGGGCCCGCTCGCATTGCTGGTCGTGCAAATCCGGCGCGGCAGGGAATTCGGCACGCTGTTCGGTTTTCGCAAGCTCGAAGATGTGGTGCAGCAGATCGCCGAGCGCCTGGGCCGCGCCTGCCGCCACTCGGATCGCATCCTGCGCATCGGTGAGTACGAGTATGCGCTAATCCTGCCCGGTCTCATCAACGAGGGCCACGCGGTGCTTGCGGCCAACAAGGTCTTGCGCACGCTGGCCGAGCCCCTGGTCATAGACAAGCAGCGGGTCTCCATGGGCGCCTGCATCGGCGTTGCGCTCTGCCCCGATCACGCCAAACTGGCCGAGCCGCTTTTGCATTGTGCGGAACTGGCGCGTGCCGATGCCGAGCGACGCGGACAGCCGTTTACGATCTACAACGAGTCGGCATCCGCGGAACTGGCAAGTCACTGGGGCATCGAGAACGAGCTGGATCAGGCGCTCGAAGGCGGCGAGCTGGAAACCTTCTATCAGGCAAAAATCAGCCTGCCGGACGGGCAATTGGCGGGCGCCGAAACCCTGGTGCGCTGGCGCAGCCCCACGCGCGGGCTGGTGCCACCCGACAAATTCATCCCCGTGGCCACGCAATCCGGCCAGATCAGCGCGCTTACCTGGTCGGTGCTCAACATGGCGCTGCAGCAGGCCAGTGATTGGCCCACGCGCTTCGGCCCGCTGCCGGTTTCGGTCAACATCGCGCCCGCGCTGCTCGACGACCCGACGCTGGTGAGCCGCGTGGCGGACGCCATGAACGTCTGGGGCGTCAGGTCCAACCGCCTGATTCTCGAGGTCACCGAATCGGGAATCATGCGCGATCCGGAGCAGAGCTTCGAGACCCTGCGCAGACTCACCGGCACGGGCGCGCTGATTTCCATTGATGACTTCGGTACCGGCTACTCCTCGCTCGCGAACTTCAGGAACATGCCGGTCTCGGAACTGAAGATCGACAAGGGCTTTGTCATCGACATGCTCAAGAATCCGGGCGACGAGAAGATCGTGCGCGTCATCATTGACCTGGCGCGCACCTTCCGTCTGTCGGTGGTGGCCGAAGGCGTGGAAAGCGCTGGAATTCTCAAGGCCCTGGCCGGAATGCAGTGCGATTATGCGCAGGGCTATTACATCAGCAAGCCGCTGCCGGCCGACGCGTTCGTGAAATTCATACAGGATTACCGGCCGCCGGCGATGTGATTGCGCGTCAGATTCCGCCGCTGAAGGTGTAATGCAGCAGGATGCCGGCGAACACCGCGGCCCCAAACCAGTTGTTGTTCATGAAGGCCTGGAAGCAGCGCTGCGGATTGCGGCGCCGGATCAGCGCCTGCTGGTACACCGCGAACAGCAGCGCAAACCCCAGTCCCACGTAATACACCGCGCTCATGCCGGCGTGATAACCGACCAGCACCAGATCCGCGATGAGCAGCACCTGCAGGATGCCGATGATCAGCCGGTCCAGATCGCCGAACAGGATGGCGCTGGATTTCACCCCGATGCGGATATCGTCGCGCCGGTCCACCATGGCGTACATGGTGTCGTAAACCGTGGACCATATGATGTTGGCGATGAAGATCAGCCAGGCTATGGTCGGCACCTGCCCGGTGACCGCGGCATAGGCCATGGGAATGCCCCAGCCGAACGCCATGCCGAGATACGGCTGCGGCAGATAAGTGTAACGCTTCATGAACGGATAGGTGAGCACCAGCACCGCGCCGATGATCGCCAGCTCCTGCGTCAAATGGTTGAGCAGCAGCAGCAGTACCACGCCCATGGCGCACAGCACCAGGAACAATATCATCGCCTCCCACACCCGCACCTCGCGCGTCGCCAGCGGCCGGTCACGCGTACGCTGCACGTGCGGATCGAAGCTGCGGTCGGCGAAGTCGTTCATGATGCAGCCCGCGGAGCGCATCACGAACACGCCGATCACGAAGATCACGAACATTTTGGGTGTGGGCCGGCCCTGGCTCGCCAGCCACAGTGCCCACAGCGTCGGCCACAACAGCAGGAAACTGCCGATCGGGCGATGCATGCGCATCAGCCGGAGATAGATCCAGGCGCGCCGCCCGACCGCCGGCAGCCAAGCGCGCAGCAGCCGGCTGTAACGCAGTTTGTTCCACAGCGGGCGCAGGCGTGGGTCCATCAAGGCCCCGGTAGACCGAGAAAACACTCATAGATGAGCAGGCGGCTGTCGCCCAGGCTCAACACCGAGCGCCGCGCCCAGAGAATTGCCGGCGCATGTTCAATATTCCTGACTGCGGATCGGTACAAAGACCCGGCAGTGTCCAGGCGCGCCACCTCGATCGCCCCGCGCTGCGTACCGGCCTCTGCAAACACCCGGTCACCCAGCGGCTGGGAATTGAGGTCTTGCAGCCAGCTCGCGGCTTCTGACGGTGCCAGGGTGCGCGCATAAACCAGCGGAACCGTGCCGCACAACTGCACTTCGCGCTGGCGTGCAGCGGTGCCCGGGGAGGTGTGCAGCAGCAGGGCATCTTCGTCGCTGAGCTGCACCGCGCCCTCATGCAGCACCTTGACATGAAACACACCGCCGACCGCCGCGCGCAGCTTTTCCGTAAGCGAGCCTGAATGACTCAACCACGGCCACAGCGCCGTAAGCTGTGGTTCACGCCGCCAGGCATCCGCCAGCCGCCAAAGCGGCTGCCCATCAGTCGGAAGCGGATTGGCGGTCAGCTCAGGCATGGGCGCTCAAACCTCGCGGTAACGGCTGCCGTCGGCCAGCCAGCGCGCGACCAGTGCACTGACGCGCTCGGGAAAACGTTCCAGCAGCAGGCTCGCGGTCTGTTGTACCTGCGGAATGAGCCGCGCATCGCGGGTCAGGTCGGCGATGCGCAGGCGCAGTTCCCCCGCTTGGCGCGTACCCAGCAGCTCGCCGGGGCCGCGCAGTTCGAGATCGCGGCGCGCGATTTCGAAGCCGTCGTTGGTGGCACGCATGACCTCGAGGCGTGCACGCGCCGCCGCCGACAGCGGCGCATGGTAGAACATCACGCAGGTCGACTCCAGCGCGCCGCGCCCCACGCGCCCGCGCAACTGGTGCAGTTGCGCGAGCCCGAGGCGCTCGGCGTTTTCGACGATCATGAGGCTCGCGTTCGGCACATCCACGCCGACTTCGATTACCGTGGTCGCCACCAGCAGCTGGATATCGCCCGCGCGGAAGTGCGCCATGGCACGCTCCTTGAGCCGCGCCGGCATGTGCCCGTGCACCAATCCGACGTGCAGCTCGGGCAGCGCGGCCGCGAGCGCCGCGGCGGTGTCCTCGGCCGCCTGACATTGCAGCACTTCGGATTCCTCGATCAGCGGACACACCCAGTACACTTGGCGGCCGGCACGGCAGGCGTGGTGCACGCGCGCCACCACCTCGGCGCGGCGGCGCTCGGCAACCGCCACGGTTTTCACCGGAGTACGCCCCGGCGGCAACTCGTCAATCGCCGACACGTCGAGATCGGCGTACGCGGTCATGGCCAGGGTACGCGGAATCGGCGTCGCCGTCATGATGAGCTGGTGTGGATATTGGCCCGCTTGGGCGCCTTTCTCACGCAGCGCCAGACGCTGGTGCACGCCAAAACGGTGCTGCTCGTCAATGATGACCAGCCCGAGCTTGGCGAAGGCCACGTCGGTTTGAAACAGCGCATGCGTACCAACCGCGAGCGGGGCCTGACCACTGCGGATCCTTTCCAGACTCAGCGCGCGTTGCGCGGCCGACAAGCGTGCCGTGAGCCAGACGGGTTCCAGGCCCAGCGGCGCAAACCACGCGAGAAAATTGCGGTAATGCTGTTCGGCCAGGAGCTCGGTGGGCGCCATGAGCGCCGCTTGCCAGCCAGCGCTGATGCAATGCAGCGCGGCGAGCGCCGCTACCACGGTCTTGCCGCAACCCACATCGCCCTGCATCAGCCGCATCATGGGATGCGGCCGGGAAAGATCCCGCAGGATTTCCTGCGCCACACGCTGCTGTGCGCCGGTCAAGCGGAATGGCAGCGAGGTCAGGAATTTTTCCGCGAGCGCGCTGGCGCCCGAGATTACCGGCGCACAGCTGCGATCCGCTTTCTGGCGCAACTGACGCAGACTCAGATGGTGTGCCAGCAATTCCTCGAAGGCCAGGCGTTGCTGTGCCGGGTGCGAGCCGTCCATGAGCGCGGCTACCGGCGCATCGATCGGCGGCCGGTGCACGTAGCGCAGCGCTGCGCTCAAATCCGGCAGGTGTGCCTGCCGCAGGAATTCCTCCGGCAGCAGCTCCGGCAAAAGCGCGGAATCGCCGTTCAACCACTGCAGCGCCTGGCCGGCGAGCGCGCGCAGCTTCGCCTGGCCGATGCCTTCGGTGGCCGGATAAATCGGCGTGAGTGCGGTCTCCCCGGACGGCGCACCGGATTCCTTCAGAATCCGGTATTCCGGATGCACCATTTCCAGGCCGGCCGTACCGGGGCGCGCTTCACCGTAGCAGCGCAACTGTGCGCCGCGCGCGAACGCCTCGGCCTGCGACTGCCTGAAATGGAAGAAACGCAGCGTGAGAGCACCGCTGCCATCGCTCACGCGCACCAGCAACACGCGGCGGCGACGTATCACGGTGTCGGCGAGCTCCACCACAGCTTCGATCATGGCCGCCTGGCCGGCCCGCAGCGCGCCAATGGGAGTGACCTTGCTGCGATCCTGGTAACGCAGCGGCAGATGGAAAAGCACATCGGAGAGCGTACGCACCTCGAGGCGCGCGAGCTTTTCCGCAAGCTGCGGTCCTACGCCCCGCAAATAACGTACCGGCGTGTTACCGCGCGGAGCGTGCGCAACCGATTGCGGGGCGGCGGACTTCACACTGCCATTACCGCGTCCACTTCCACCAGTGCGCCGCGCGGCAGCGCCGCCACGCCCACGGTCATGCGCGCCGGATAAGGCGGGTGGAAATATTCCGCCATGATTTCGTTGACCTTGGTGAAATGTGCCAGATCAATGAGATACACCGTAACTCGCACCACCTGTTCCAGCCCCTGGCCTGAGGTTTCGGCGACCGCCTTGAGGTTGTTAAATACACGACGTGCCTGGGCCTCAATGCCGCCCGCCACCAGCTCGCCGGTTTTCGGATCAAGTCCGATCTGACCGGACAGATACACGCTGTTGCCGGCACGGATCGCCTGCGAATACGGACCGATGGCCTTGGGCGCAAGGTCGGTGTGGATGGCGGTGCGACTCATGAGGTTCTCCAGTTCGAGGAAGCGAGAGAATTTCAATCTTAGCCGCTTGGCTCTCGGGCCGCTTGCAATCCGTTGATGTTGGCCTATCGTTGATACGAAGATAAGCGTACTACCATCAACTGTTTGAACGGTTTCGCCATTACTTGCCAGCACCACCAACAGCATGGAGAACGCCGCCATGAAAACCCGCCTGCTCACCGCCGTTGCCATCTCGTCCTGTTGGATTTGTCTCATTGTGGCCGCCAAATTCTCCTCAGCGCGCGCCGCCGACACCGACCGCGTGGACTGCCATACCCTTGCCCAAAGTATTTATCTAGGCAGAGTCGAAGTTCACGGACAAAAGAATATCAACGAAGCTCTGCAAGCGATCAAGATCGGTCTGCAACCGCCCTATTCCACTGACCCGAAAATGGCGAACGCGGTGGTGTGCCGTCTGGTGCCGGCGGCGGGCAATCACACCACGGATCACTTTGATCTGCGGCACCAATCGGATTTTGGGAGCACAGCGCGACGCCTTACATCTCGGGATGGATGTAGCAGTAACCGCGGGAGCCTCGACCGGAAGCGCGCATTGCGCGTCCGCAGCGTGTTACACGCGGGTATTTGCCGTGCTCAACCCGGTATTAAGCTCCCAACGTGAAAATTACTTGCACACGCTCG